>NZ_JAKUGX010000022.1:0-85280 GCF_022664195.1 Bacillus cereus group sp. BfR-BA-01316 | reverse complement strand
TATAGATATCAATGGAATTTAAAAAAGATGACTCCTGTTGGATACAGAAATCATCTTCTTGATGTTGCCTAACTTTTTTCAAAATGTCCTTTACAAAGGGTACAGATTATTCCGCTTCTCTTTTTTTTATTAAAAGTCAGTTAATAACTTTTCTTTTAGTTCACCTACATCTAACGGTTTCGCATAATAAAAACCTTGTACAAAATCGCAACCCATTGATTTTAATAAACTTTCTTGTTCTACTGTTTCTACCCCTTCAGCAACCACTAATAAATTTAAACTATGGGCAATTTCAATAACCGATTTTACAATCGTTCGCTCTGGCTGTGCGTGATCATAATGAAACTCACGAATAAAATTACGATCAACTTTCACAATATCAAGTGGTAGTTGTTTTAAATAATATAATGAGGAATACCCTGTTCCGAAATCGTCTAAAGCGATTAAAATTCCCATACTTCTTAATTCTTGTAATGTAGCAATAATATAATCAAAATGACGTACAGCTATACTTTCTGTTATTTCTAATATTAAACGATTTGGTGGAAACCCTGTCCGCTTCAATATACTACGAACAGATAAAATAAATCGCTTTTGCATCAATTGTTGTATTGATAAATTAACAGATAATCTTAGTCCCTCTTGATACTCTGGCAAAGTTTTAAACAGTCGACATGACTTTTCTAGTACCCAGTCTCCTAGTTTTATAATAAGTCCACACTCTTCAGCTACAGGGATAAATTCACTTGGTGAAATAGGACCTTCTTCTGTCTTACAGCGTACTAAAGCCTCAATACCAGTACATTTCTTTGTTTTCAAATCAATAATGGGTTGTAATGCCACATTTAATTCTTCGTCACGAATTGCTTTTTGCAAAGCAAACTCTATTTTCATTCTACGGTTTATTTTCGCACGTAATTCATCTGTAAAGAAGCATGCCGCATTTCTTCCGTGCTCTTTCGCACTATACATGGCTAAATCTGAATTTTTCAATAACGTTTCAACGTCTTTTCCATCTTGCGGATAGGAACAAAGTCCTAGACTGGCTGAAATGTATACTTCATGACCTTCAAGCATAAATGGTGCTTGAAAGCATGACAACACAGATGTCGCTAACTGCCTCATCCCATCTTGTGTATGTTTTTTTGTTAATAGCACAAATTCATCTCCACCAAGCCTAGCCAGAACATCTTTATCTCCTAGTACGTAATGCAATCGTGAAGCGACTTCACTTAAAAGTAAATCTCCTATCATATGACCTAACGTATCATTCACTAATTTAAAACGATCTAAATCAAAGTAAATCATGCCAAACTCTATTTTCTCTGCAATCATCTTATTTACAGTCGTAATTAACTGCAAACGGTTTGGTAAACTTGTTAACGCATCATGATAAGCAAGTTCCCTATAACGACTTTCGCTTAATCGTAAGCTTTGTTCTGCTTCTTTCCTACTACTTATATCATTTCGAATTGCAATAAATTGATAGGGTTCTCCCTTTTCATTTAAAAATGGAACAATTGTTGTTTTAACCCAATAATACGTACCATCTTTTGCTTGATTTCGAATTTCCCCCGTCCAGACTTTTCCACTCAAAATACGCTTCCATAGGATTTGAAAAAATGCTTTCGGATGATATCTGGAATTTAAAATACGGTGATCTTTTCCTATTAACTCTTCTCTTTTATATTTTGAGATTTCACAAAATTTATCATTCACATATGTAATAAGACCATTTCGGTCTGTAATAGCAACAATTGAAGACTCATCTAATGCTAATTTTAAATCTTGCAATGAAGAGTCATATAATGCATGACCTCTTTGTTCTAGCATGCGCACCTCTCCTTGCTTCCTATCTGACTAAAACACAACTCGTTTCTCTTCATAGAAATAGAGATATCTCATTTTCTAACAATATGCCTTTGCATAAATCACAAATTTTTTCTAAGTAGGCCGATTAAAATAACATAATATTATTTATAAAAAAATGCAATATGGTGCTGTTTTAATTATAGTAGAGACTTTTCACTTCTCTGATTATCTGATCTTATTATACCGTATTCTCTTACATTTTTTAATTTATAAAGCTACAATTTAATCAATACTAGCCCCTGTTCCCTACTAATGCGACCTCACACCTAATCTCTTTGCTTTCATGAAATATTAAAGTGTAAATCTAGATACCGACAACTAACGGAATAGAAATTAAAATTGTTATTTAATATTTTGAATTACAATAACTAAATATTAACATATTTTCACATTTATTTTGGAAATATTTTATAAATAAATACATTATTAACCTAAAAAAGAGGGTATCCTCTTTTTTAGGTTAATAATACGGGTACGATGTTTGTTGATAAGCTGGGTATGGTACTGGGTACGGCGCTGGATAAGTTACCGGGTATGGTGCTGGATAATATCCCCCACCACTAGCTGCACCTGTTAATGCCCCAGCTGTAAGTCCTCCTACTACGCCCCCGGCAAAACTCCCTGGGAAAAATCCTCCGCCCCATGAGCCTCCACCCCACCCGCCACCATGATGGTGGTGGTGATCATAATGATTATGTCCGCCATGATGATTGTGTCCACCATGATGATTGTGTCCACCGTGATGATTCCGATAATATCCTCCGTAATTTCCAGTATAGTTCATTTTTCTTCCTCTCCTTTTAGCATATAGTTCTGCCTCTCTTTAATATGTGGAATAATAAGGATTCTGTTGATAATCCGCATAGTATGGATAATCTGAATAATAAGGATAACCGTATCCACCATAACCAAATGCTGGACTGAGTAAAGCACCTGCTACAAATCCTGGAAAGAAACCTCCACCAAAAAACGTCGACTGTCCAAAACCACCCTGGAAACCTCCATGACCAAAACCACCGCCATGACCAAATCCTCCAATTGGACGACCGTACATTTTATTCATCCCCTTTTCTATATAAAAATGTAATAATATACTGTATGTAGGACAAATGCGGAAAGCATGGGGAAAATGTCTATATTTTGTAAAAAAAACAAAACACTTTATAATAAGAATGTCAGATTACACCTTTTATATAAGAAGTCTATATTTCAGAAAGATTAGAGGAATTTTATAGAAATGAAGAAACCTATCGTTCAATTATTATTAATATTTACAATCGTATCTATCGTTCTTTTCCTATTAAATACATCGGTTATTTCGTTATATACGTTTGTTGGTGCTCTATGGTCCATCACAATCGTAGGAATTTCATTCGTTATTTTTATCGAAAATAGATCTCCCCAAAGTACCTTAGCGTGGTTTTTAGTATTAGCACTTCTTCCTGTTGTAGGTGTGCTTTTATACTCTATTTTCGGGCGTAGCCGTTGGAGAAGAAAAAAACATCTTCATCGCTCAGAAGAACAAAGAAAATTATTCCGTGAAATATTAGAAGGAAGACGACTAGAATTATTACTTACAGTTCCATTACATGAGCGTTCTATACATTTAACAGAAGTAGTACAAAAATTTGGAGGCGGTCCTGCCGCAGATAGAACGACTACAAAACTTTTAACAAACGGAGATCAAACATTTTCAGAAATTCTGCAAGCTATTGAGCATGCAAAACACCATATACATATTCAATACTATATTTATAAAGCCGATGAGATTGGTACAAAAGTTCGAGATGCTTTAATAAAAAAGGCAAACTCGGGGGTTATTGTACGCTTCCTTTATGATGGACTCGGAAGTAACACGTTAAGAAGACGATTTTTACAGCCTATGAAAGAAGCTGGAATTGAAATTGTGGAATTTGATCCTATTTTTTCAGCTTGGTTACTTGAAACAGTCAATTATCGTAACCATCGTAAAATTGTTATTGTAGATGGAGAAATTGGGTTTACTGGAGGACTCAACGTCGGTGACGAATATCTCGGCCGTTCAAAGAAATTTCCCGTTTGGCGTGATAGTCATTTAAAAATAGAAGGAAAAGCATTATATAAATTACAAGCAATCTTTCTAGAAGATTGGCTCTATGCCTCTAGTGGTTTAAGTAACTACTCTTGGGATCAATTTATGAATGTACAATACTTCCCTGGTAAAGAGGTCTCAAATGCAGAAGGTGCTGTTCAAATTGTAGCAAGTGGACCAAGCTCAGATGATAAAAGTATTCGTAATACGTTACTAGCTGTTATGGGCTCTGCCAAAAAATCTATTTGGATCGCTACACCATACTTTATTCCAGATCAAGAAACTTTAACATTATTACGCTTAAGTGCAATATCTGGCATAGATGTACGTATTTTATATCCAGGTAAAAGTGATAGTATTATTAGTGATCAAGCATCTCAATCCTATTTTACTCCACTTTTAAAAGCTGGTGCTTCCATTTACAGTTATAAAGATGGTTTTATGCATGCGAAAATTGTACTCGTTGATGATAAGATCGCAACAATTGGAACAGCAAATATGGATGTACGTAGCTTTGAATTAAATTATGAAATTATTAGTGTACTTTATGAATCAGAAACCGTTCATGATATTAAACATGATTTTGAAGAAGACTTTAAGCATTCCACTGAAATTAAATGGAACTCGTTCCAAAAAAGAAGTATCAAAAAACGAATATTAGAGTCTTTCATGCGACTCATTTCTCCTTTGCTATAAGCAATCAATATAATATTGATTGCTTTTTCTTTTACATTTCCCCTCTCTCCTTTTCTTTGCATACCATATTAAAACAAGTTATCATAAGATGTATTACTTTATGAAAATAATGTTAGGTGGGAAATACATGTTAGAACAATTTCATATACATGCTGATTTAAAGCAACAGCTCTCAGCCATTCACGAAAAGAATAAACAAGAAGCTGGCGAAAATGCACATTTGATTGGAAAGAAAATATATAAAGCATCTGATAATAGCATTATTGAAGATGCCATTACAGCACTTTTACTTGGTAAAAATATTCTATTAAAAGGGCCAACTGGTAGTGGTAAAACAGTACTAGCGGAAACTCTTTCTTCTTTATTCCAAAAACCAATGCATAGCATTAACTGTTCTGTCGACTTAGATGTAGAAGGTATTTTAGGATACAACACATTACAAACAAAAGATGGTGCATCTGAAGTTACATTCGTTAACGGTCCTCTTATGAAGGCAATGAAGAACGGTCACTTCTTATATATTGATGAAATCAATATGGCAAAACCTGAAACATTACCACTTCTTCATGGTGCTTTAGATTATCGTAAAATGATTACAAACCCATTTACACAAGAAGTTGTATACGGTGATGAGGAATATCGAGTAATTGCTGCGATTAACGAAGGTTATGTTGGGACAAGTGAACTAAACGAAGCATTAAAAAACCGCTTTGTTATTATTGAAGTTCCTTACATTCAAGGTGATACATTAAAAGAGCTATTACTATCTGAATCAAAATTAAATGATGTTGCAACAATTGAAAAGTTCGTTGCATTCGCAAGCGATCTTATGCCTTTAGCTCGTGATGGACGCGTAAGTGAAGAAGCGGCTAGTATTCGTGGCATTATCGATGCATGTGATTTAGGCGTATATATTCCTGTTATGCGTGCAATTGAACGTAGCATTATCGCAAAATTAAACGATGAAACAGAACAAATGACTGTCCGTGAATTAGCAGAAAGTTATTTCTTTGAGGGATAATTCATGAGACAAATTTTTAGTGACAAAAAAATTGATGCGTCGCTGTTTCTACAAATGGAAAACTTAATGTATGCTCTTCTAAAAGAAGACGATGCCTATCTTGAGTATGGCTATAAAGCATACTACGACGAAATTGAAAAAAAGGTTGTCATTAGTCACTTTTGGGATGATCGAAAAGAAGAGGATACAGTAATCGGATTAAAAAGCGAAGTGTTCTTAAAGGCACTTGGTAATAAACATTACTCGGACATGACTTTAATTCGTTCTTATGCGATTGAATTACAAGAATCGCCTCTAAAAAAGTTTTTAACACAATTATTTGTTCTATTAGAAGATTTACGTGTTGAGGAAATCGTCAAAAATTTACGACCTGGCACAAAACATATTTTTAAACGCCGAAAAGAAATGTACCGCAATTACTTTGGCTCACAAAATGAAATAAATCGTGTTCGTAACTATCACGGTGACCGTCTATTTTGTCTATGCTATCTTTCATTAACGAGTGATAAATATGAAATGTTTAATAATGAATATTTCGAGCAAATTGAAGCAATTTTGCATGAAACATTCCAAGCTCGTAATACGGAAGATATTATGTATATCGTTGAGAAAATTCGCTATCGCTTAGAAGGACTTCTTGAAAGTGATATGCTTAATAATTATTTCGGACATGCCCCGCTTTATTTATCTGTTATTGCAGATGAGAAAGACAGTCGCGCTGAAAAATTAGCAAATGATGATACGCAACTCATAGATGACGATGATAACAAAAACAAAATGGATGAAAGCTTCTCGACATGGCACCGTGAAAATAAAAACAATGAAAACGAGAACTTTTTACGCTTTGAATTAGAAAGCGGAACAAAAACAAATATGATGGGTGATACTGCTCGTGAATCAGAAGATGGTGACCAAGCACTTGGTTCTGTACAAGGTACTTCCCAAAAAAGTACACAATCTAACTTTGATGGTACTGATACAGAGGAAGCAAGAGCGTCTCATGCTTCTAGCCAAAACGACGGTGCATACGGCAAGTATAATGTGGGAGCTTCTCATACATTTAAAGAAGCTCGCAAATCAAATCCTGATGAGAAAAAAGATTACCAAGCTATCAAATCAGTCGTTAATAAAGATGTAAAAGAATTAAAGAAAATTATCGAAAAAACAATTGAAAACAAAACGAATGCAAACAGTGATAAATATTACGGAAGACTTCGTAAGAAATTCCTTCGTATTTATACAGAAAAGCAGCCGCGTATGTTTTATAAAAAAGGACAAGAATCACAAGAATTAGACGTTGCATTCCAACTATTAGTGGACTGCTCTGGTTCTATGTATAACAAAATGGAAGAAACGAAGAAGAGTGTGGTCCTATTCCATGAAGCTTTAAAATCTTTAAAAATCCCGCACGCTATTAGCGGATTTTGGGAAGATGCTTCTAGTGCTAAACCTGAAGATAAACCGAACGTTATCCATGAAGTTGTGACGTATAAAAACTCAACGTTACCAAACGTCGGTCCAGAAATTATGCAACTTCGCGAAGAAGAAGATAACCGCGACGGGTATATTATTCGTATCGTTTCTGAAAAGCTTGCGAAAAGACCAGAAAAACATAAATTCTTACTTGTCTTTACAGACGGTGAACCTTCTGCACTAGACTATCAACAAGACGGAATTTTAGATACGCACGAAGCTGTGAAACTTGCTCGTAAAAGTGGTATGGAAGTAATCGGTATCTTTATCGAAGAAGGCGAAGCGAAAGAAGCGACTTATCAACTAATGAAAAACATTTATAACCATCACTTCTTAGTTGCAAATCATGCTGAAGATTTACGCCTGAAGATTAAACCATTGCTGAAGAAACTATTACTGAAGACGATTGAATAGAAAAACAGGAGCCACGAGGCTCCTGTTTTTCTTCGTTAACTTACTTTGTTTCTGGTTGAAACTTGTATGGAATGGCTACTTCTAACAATGATTCAAATCCTCCATCGTAGAATGGGAATCGTTCATTTGCAATTTTTTTATCTACCCATTCAATTGCGGAAATTTCGCCTTCATCTTCTGCATATAGCTCGCCCGTTAACACTTTCGCTCGAAATGTAAAAAGTAGTGCATGGTGTCCTTTCTTCTCAAAAAACTTCTCATTTATTGCGACAAGTCCACTGAGTGCAGCAGTCAATCCTGTCTCTTCTTTCACTTCTCTTACTAGTGCTTGCTCTAATGTTTCTTCTTTTTCAACAGCCCCGCCCGGTAGCGACCAAACGTTTTGCTCTACATTATGTACCATTAATATTTTATCTTTTTCGCTATCGTATATTAGTGCATATACAACATCAACTCTTTGCATGTTGCTTTTCTCCTTCAATTAACTCATCCATTGTAAATAAAGAATGTAATTGTAATCCATCTTGTAATAAGTTTTCTCTGCCTTCTTTTGTACGCTCAATGACACCTAGAACATGGTTCACATTCGCTCCTAATTCTCTTAAATCTTTCGCGCTTAATAATATTTGACCGCCCGTCGTAATGACATCTTCTACGACACAAACATTTTTCCCAGCAATATCAACACCCTCTGCTAACTTACATGTTCCATATTTCTTCGCTTCTTTTCTTACAAATACAACTGGAATCCCTGTTTGTAAAGATAATGCTGTTGCTACTGGAATTCCTCCCATCTCCAAACCTGCTAGCACTTCTGCTCCAGGAGGAATAAGCTCTTTCAATTGTTTGGCGATTTCTAATAATAGTACTGGATTCGATTCGAATAAGTACTTATCCAAGTATTGATTTGATACTTGTCCTGAGCGAAGCTTGAATGTTCCCGTTAAACGCGACGTATTGTAAATTTCCTTTGCTAATTCCCATTTCTCCATTGTATCTCTCCCCTTTATGCACAAATTAATTCATTTTATCACGCTTGTAATTATTTGTATATTCTTAAAAATACAAATAAAAGAGCCAATTCCTAAGAATCGGCTCTTCCTATTAATTCATCACTAACTCAGCTGCAAGCTTTTTTTTTAACTTAGCAAGCATGTCAGTTGTCATTTTGTCTAAATCATATTCTGCTTTAAAGCCCCACTCTTTCATTGCTGCTGTTGCATCAATAGAGTTTGGCCAGCTATCAGCGATTGTTTGACGAGCTGGATCTACAGCGTAATCCATTGTAAAGTTCGGAATGTGTTTACGAATTGACGCTGCAATTTGCTCTGGCTCAAAGCTCATTGCTGTAATGTTAAACGCATTTCTATGCACAAGTTTACTTGGATCAGCTTCCATTAATGAGATGATCGCTTGTAAAGCATCAGGCATATACATCATATCCATGTATGTTCCTTCTGCAATGTATGAGGTGTATGCGCCTTTTTTAATCGCCTCATAATAAATTTCAACTGCATAGTCAGTTGTTCCGCCTCCTGGAGGAGCTACGTAAGAAATTAAGCCTGGGAAACGTACGCCGCGCGTATCAACGCCAAACTTTTGATGATAATAATCACATAGTAATTCTCCTGCTACTTTGTTTACCCCATACATCGTAGTAGGACGCTGGATTGTATCTTGTGGTGTATTATCTTTTGGAGTTGATGGACCAAATGCACCGATAGAACTTGGCGTGAAAAACTTACAGTTTAATTCACGTGCTGCTTCTAATGCATTTACAAGTCCGCCCATGTTTAAATTCCAAGCAAATAACGGATTTTTTTCTGCAGTTGCTGAAAGTAAAGCCGCTAAATGAATAATTGTATCTACTTCATTACGCTTTGCAATATCATGTAATTTTTGTCCATCCGTTACATCTAACGTTTCAAATGGACCAGACGTTACTACTTCACTATCTGTTTCACGAATATCTGTGGCAATAACGTTTGATGCACCGTATACATCACGAAGTTTCATTACTAGTTCAGAACCAATTTGCCCTAAAGAACCGGTTACTAGAATTTTTTTCATTTTTCCCACTCCTCATTTGCAAGCTATTCACAAGATGTCGTTAATTAAATGATACCCATTTCTTTCCCTACTTTTTCATACTTACGAATTGCTTCATCTAACATTTCTTTCGTATGAGCTGCTGTAGGCATATTACGAACGCGTCCCATTCCTTTTGCTACGGTTGGGAATACGATAGATTTTGCGTATACGCCTTCTTCATTTAGACGTTTACTAAACTCTTGTGTTAATACTTCATCACCAATAATACAAGGTGTAATTGGTGTTTCACTTTCTCCAATGTTAAAGCCAAGTTCTTTTAACCCTTGTTTTAAATAGCGACCATTTTCCCATAAACGATCGTGTAACTCTGTGCTTTCCATTAGAATTTCAATTGATCTCATACAAGCAGCTGCATCAGCTGGTGTTAAAGCTGTTGAGAATAAGAATGGACGTGAACGTACTTTTAACCAATCGATTAAGTTTTGTTTCCCAGCTACATATCCACCAATTACCCCAATTGCTTTTGATAATGTACCAATTTGGAAATCAACTTTATCAGAAAGGCCGAAATGTTTTACAGTACCTGCACCTTTGCCAAGTACCCCTGAACCGTGTGCATCATCTACATATGTCATTAAATCCAGCTCTTCTGCAATTTCAACAATCTCTGGTAATTTTGCAATATCTCCATCCATTGAGAAAACACCGTCTGTAATAACCATTAATTTATTATAAAGACCTGATTCTTTTGCCTCGATTGCTTTTTTACGTAAATCTTCCATATCAGAATGCTTATAAACGATGATTTTCGCTCTTGATAGACGACTACCATCAATAATAGATGCGTGGTTTAATTCATCTGAAAGAATCGCATCATTTTTATCCATAACAGCTGAAATCGCTGCCATATTACAGTTAAATCCTGATTGATAAGCAATTGCTGCTTCTGTATGTTTAAACTTTGCA
The DNA here is from genome assembly GCF_022664195.1 of Bacillus cereus group sp. BfR-BA-01316. Classification (NCBI taxonomy): domain Bacteria; kingdom Bacillati; phylum Bacillota; class Bacilli; order Caryophanales; family Bacillaceae; genus Bacillus; species Bacillus cereus group sp. BfR-BA-01316. The sequence continues at coordinate 74,715 of NZ_JAKUGX010000022.1, read as the reverse complement.
ATTGTTTCTTCTAATTTAATATGCAAATCTAAAGTACCGTTAATTGTACGAACAGCTCCTGCTCCAACGCCGTACTTATGAATTGCACCAATTGCTGCTTCTTGTAAGCGATTATCAGTCGCTAATCCAAGATAGTTGTTTGAAGATAAGTTAATATATTCTTTTCCACTAATTGTAATAATCGGTCCATTTGGACTTTCCAGCGGATCAATTACGTTATAAAGCCCCTTTGACTTTAAATCCTCTAAATTTTCTTCTAAAAAGTTTGCAAGTGTTTTACTAGACATCGTGAAGCCTCCCATCGTTCATGTAAGCGGATTAATATCTCAATAATTCCAATAATCCCTCTACTAGCTTAACACGTTTTCGAAATTTGTTATAGAAAAATAGTTTAAAGAAAACGCTTACAGTTTTAGATTATATATTATTGAGTAAAAGAAATCTATTATTTACTTTTCATATTTGATAGAATTAAAAAAATATTTAAGGAGTTGAAAAAAAATGGAGTTTACAGAATCTGATGTGTACAACAACGAACCTTTTTTTAATCAATATATAAAACGGAGATATAGAACAGATAGCCCAAACGAATCACTTGAAAAACCAGCATTCTTTCAGCTCATTGGTAATGTAAAAGGAAAACAAATTCTCGATTTAGGTTGTGGTGACGCTAAATTTGGTGCGGAAGTATTAGAAAGTGACTGCCACTCTTACACTGGCATTGAAGGCTCACATCTTATGTATGAAAAAGCAGTAAAACAACTAGAAAATAAAAATGGCACCGTTCATTTTTTAAACCTCAAAGACTACACATACCCTCCTTCTACTTTTGATTTAGTAACATCCAGACTCGCCTTACATTATATTGAACATCTTCATATTATTTTTCAAAACGTGTTTCAAACTTTAAAAACAAATGGAACCTTTACCTTTAGTGTTCAACATCCGGTTATTACCTCTTCATTTGAAAGCTTACAAACGAGTGGTAAAAGAACTAGTTGGCTCGTCGATGATTATTTCAAAACGGGGAAACGAGTTGAGCCGTGGCTTAATAAAGAAGTTATTAAATATCATCGTACAGCTGAACAATATTTCACATTATTGCAACAAGCCGGATTTACAATTACAAACTTAAAAGAAGCTTCACCAAATAGAAACTGTTTTCAGAGTGAAGAAGAATACGAACGTCGCTTACGTATTCCCCTTTTCCTACTATTTTCTTGCAAAAAATAAAAAAAACGATGAATTACTCATCGTTTTTTTTGTTATCTCATCGCCTGAACAGCTTCTTTACGTACACTTCTTCCTCTTCCATGTGGAATACAGAGCGGTGTTCCAAATAACGGATCAGCGCTTATTTGACACTCCATACGGAATACATCACGAACTAACTTCTGATCAACAACTTCTTCTGGTTTACCTTGCGCATATATTTGTTTATCTTGAATAGCTACAATGTTGTCTGCATAACGACATGCCAAATTCAAATCGTGCAATACCATAACAATCGTTCTTTTCTCTGTTTCATTTAATTCGAATAATAAATCTAACACTTCAATTTGGTGAGTCATATCTAAATATGTAGTTGGCTCATCCAGTAAAATAATATCGGTATCTTGTGCAAGAGTCATTGCAATCCAAGCACGTTGACGTTGTCCACCTGAAAGAGCATGAACATCACGCTCAGCAAATTCAGTCATACCCGTTGCCGCAAGCGCTCTTTGTACCATTTCCTCATCTTTTTCTGACCATTGCTTGAGCCATGTTTGATATGGATAACGCCCTTGCTTCACAAGTTGCAATACTGTAAGTCCTTCTGGCGCTTGTGGCCCTTGCGGTAAGATTGCCATTTGACGAGCAATTTGCTTCGTTTGCATACTTTGAATCGCTTGATTATCTAATAAAATGTCACCAGTTGTTGGCTTTAATAATCTAGCTAGTGAACGTAATAAAGTTGATTTCCCACAACCGTTAGAACCGATAAAGATTGTAATTTCCCCTTTTGGAATTTCTAAATTCAACTCATCAATAATAATTGTTTCACCATACGACAGCGTCAAGCGTTTCGTCTCCAATGCTTTTTGCATATTCATCTCCCTTTATGAATTCCGACTTTTATAAAGTAAATAAATAAAATAAGGTGCACCAATTGCTGATGTAAATACCCCTGCTGGAATTTCAAGTGGTGTGAAAACTGTACGCCCAATTAAATCTGCAGCAAGTACTAGAATTGCACCGACAATAGCTGCAACTGGAAGTAATGCACCGTATAAAGAACCAACTAGTCTTCGAGAAATATGAGGTGCCATTAAACCAACAAATCCAATTCCTCCTGCGAAAGCAACTGCCCCGCCAATTAAAGCTGTACTAAGTAATAGCATGAATACGCGCGACTTTGTTAAAGGAATACCGAGTCCTACTGCAATATCATCCCCTAGCTCTTGGGCATTTAAATGTCTAGCCGCTATAAATGATATTACCGTTAAAATAAGAACCCACGGCGCAAGTACCATAACATTTTGCCATGAAGAACCGTAAACAGTACCTGTAATCCATACATTTGCTTGACTCGCTTGATAAATTGGTGCTAATAACATAAATAAAGTCGTTGCTGCTTTCGTTAATGCCCAAAATCCAACACCAATTAAAACAAGACTAATCGGTGATAACCCGTCATTTCTCCATGCAAATAAATATACAAATAACGCTACAATCGTTGCTCCAGCAAAGGCTGCGAGCGGCATATAATGAATGCTTACTGTTAGCGCATTATTTTTATCACTAAATATAGCTAAAAATAGTACAACTGCAACACTTGCCCCGCCCGTAATTCCGATGATATCAGGAGAAGCAAGCGGATTTCGAACGAGCCCTTGTAAAATACAACCCGCTACAGCAAGTGCGATTCCCACAAGGATCGCAATTAAAATACGCGGCATACGAAACTTATTTACAACCATATTTGACATCGCATCGCCATTTCCGGTAATCGCTTGCCATACATCATAAGGAGCAATTTTCATATCTCCCATACCTGCACTGGCAAAAAATAATCCTATTAAAATAGCTAGTAAACTTAATAAGATTAGACAAGCTCGTTTATACATTAAAAACGAGAGCCCCTCTTTTCCTATACGAAACGGAATATACTTCTTCATTTGCTAAGCCCTCTCTTACGTGCAATATAAATAAAGAATGGGGCCCCTATAAACGCTGTCATAACCCCTACTGGTACTTCTTGTGGCATAATGACATATCGTGCCGCTATATCAGCAAATAATAATAGTATGGCCCCTAGCAACCCGCTATACGGTACTATCCACCTGTGATCTACCCCAACAAGAGCTCTTGCAAAATGAGGAGTAACGATGCCAATAAATCCAATTGGACCAGCAACCGCAACCGAACCGCCTGACAACAGTACAATAATAAGTAATACTAATGATTTCATTAAAATAGTTCGTTGTCCGAGCCCCTTTGCGACATCTTCCCCCATCATTAATGTATTTACTTTCCCTGCCATCATAAGGGATGCAACCCAACCTACTAATAAGTATGGGAATACAGATTGTAATATTTCTATCTTTCTCCCTTGTACAGATCCAGCAAGCCAAAATAATACTTCCTCAAGAGCTTTTTCATTTAATACAAGTAACCCTTGTGTTAATGATGAAAACAAAGCACTTATCGCTACACCTGCTAAAGTTAACTTGAGCGGGGTTGTCCCTTCTTTTCCTAAAGAACTAGAAGCGAATACTAGTACTGCTGCAACTGCCGTTCCTAAAAAGGCTATCCAAGTGAAAGCTGATAATGATGTGACGGAAAAAATCACAATTGCTACAACTATGAAGAAAGCAGCACCTGAATTTAATCCGATGAAATCTGGAGCAGCAAGCGGGTTCTTTGTTAAAGTTTGCATTAAACAACCCGCAATGGCTAAACTAGCACCAACACTAGCCGCAATTAACGCCCTTGGCAGACGCACATTTTGAATAATAATATGTTCATTTGAACCATTAAAATGGAAAAAAGCATCTAGCGCTAATTTCCAACTCGTATTTGTATATCCGAAAATAATACTTCCCCAAATACAAATAACGACTGCAATGATTCCAACAAATAATCCAATCCATTTTGCTTGATTTGTTTTTAATAACATGCAGCGTTTCCCCTTCAATGTATAATGATACGTTGTTAGTTTATTTCAACTTAATTCGCATTGTCAATAAAACTGATAATCATTTTCAGTGATATATATTGACAACCGAGCAGCAAAGTTTTAATATCATGCTTGCTATTGAAAAATTTTCTCAACATGTAGGGGGTACATAATGAATTTCATGCAAAAGAAATCGTTTACAGTATTTGTATTTCTACTAGCATTTTCACTGCTTTTAAGTGCTTGTGGAAAGTCAAATAACAAAGAAGAATCAACAAAAGAAGATAATAAAAAAGAAATGATTACGGTTGAACACGCAATGGGTAAAACAGAAGTTCCTGCTAATCCAAAACGTGTAGTTATTTTAACGAATGAAGGAACTGAAGCTTTACTTGAATTAGGTGTGAAACCAGTTGGTGCTGTAAAGTCTTGGACTGGTGATCCGTGGTATCCACATATTAAGGACAAAATGAAAGATGTAAAAGTTGTTGGTGACGAAGGACAAGTTAACGTTGAAACGATTGCTTCTTTAAAACCAGATTTAATTATCGGTAACAAAATGCGTCACGAAAAAGTGTACGAGCAACTAAAGGCTATTGCACCTACTGTTTTCTCGGAAACATTACGTGGTGAATGGAAAGATAACTTCACATTTTATGCAAAGGCTTTAAATAAAGAAAAAGAAGGTCAAAAGGTTTTAGCTGATTACGAATCACGTATGAAAGATTTAAAAGGCAAGCTTGGCGATAAAGTAAATCAAGAAATTTCTGTGGTCCGTTTCATGCCTGGTGATGTTCGTATTTATCACGGTGATACATTCTCTGGTGTTATTTTAAAAGAACTTGGATTTAAGCGTCCTGGTGATCAAAATAAAAATGATTTCGCAGAACGTAACGTATCTAAAGAGCGTATTTCTGCAATGGATGGTGATGTATTATTCTACTTCACATTCGATAAAGGCAATGAGAAAAAAGGTTCTGAACTAGAAAAAGAATATATAAACGATCCTCTATTTAAAAACTTAAATGCAGTAAAGAACGGAAAAGCATACAAAGTTGACGACGTTATTTGGAATACAGCTGGCGGTGTAATGGCTGCTAACTTACTACTAGATGACATTGAAAAACGCTTTGTTAAATAATTTCATTCTAACCAGCTCCCTCTTTTATGGAGCTGGTTTTTTCATTTCACTGAAGTGTCACATTATTTCATTTTGTATTTTTATTCCCGATATGTTATATTATAAAAGTAAATATAGTTTATTTTCTCTATATCAGAATAAATATTCCAATCTAAATTTTCTGATTTATCACTATTTTACTTTCTTTTAGAATTCAATTACTACATTTGAAAACGCTTATTATCTTGTTTTCAGGGAAAAATACAATAACGGTTGAAGGAAAATAGATTTTTTTAGAAATTTTCTTGCTATTTCCATATAATTCTATTGACTTCTAAATATTTTGTGAATTAAAATAATTACATAAATATCCGTTATACAGGATTAGGGGGAAACAAAAATGGATACAGCTTTAAAATTAAACAAAGCTGGAGAACAACAATCACCAAAAAAACATCCACCAGGATTATATTTGTTGTTCTTAACAGAAATGTGGGAAAGATTTAGTTATTATGGAATGCGTGGCCTTTTAGTTCTTTATTTAACAACTGCCGCTGTTAGTGGCGGATTAGGATTTGATAAGGCAGTCGCAGTGCAATTATATGGTACTTTTACAGCGGCAGTATATTTCATGCCAATTATAGGCGGATGGCTAACTGATCATTATATTACAAGACGTCATGCCATTACTCTCGGCGGAATTATTATGGCAATCGGTAACTTTGTACTCTTCTCAATGAATACAAAAACAGGGCTATTACTTGGATTAATACTATTAGTTATTGGTAATGGATTCTTCAAACCAAATATTTCTACACTGTTAGGTGAATTGTATGGCGAAAATGATTCACGTCGTGACAGTGCATTTACTATCTTCTATATGGGTATTAACGTAGGTGCTTTCTTCGCTCCACTTATTTGTGGATTTTTAGCAGAAGATTTCTTTAAAACAAGCGTTGATGGCGTTATTGTTATGGGATATAAATACGGATTCTTAGCAGCTTGTATCGGTATGATTATTGGACAAATTGTTTTCAACTTATTAGCTCCTCGCTACCTTGGTAAAGCAGGAACGACAGTTGTCGGTAAAAAATCAAAAAATCAACCTGCAATCGAAAAGAAACCTTTAACAAAACAAGAGAAAAATCGCACTTGGGCAATTGTAATTTTAACTTGTTTCGTAGTATTCTTCTGGGCAGGATTTGAACAAGCTGGTAGTTCTCTAACACTTTATACAAATAAATTTGTTGATCGTACAATTTTCGGTTGGGAAGTTCCAACATCTTGGTTCCAATCAGTTAACCCAGCATTTATCGTACTACTTGCACCATTCGTATCTATGTTATGGTTAAAACTTTCTAAAACAAAACGCGGTGATTTAAAAGTGCCAACAAAAATGGCATTTGGTATGATTTTACTAGGTATAGGTTATCTTGTTTTAACATTAGCAGTTCTAAAAACTGGAAGTAATGAAGCTGATATAACTGTAAAAGCAAACTTATTATTCATCGTTATCACTTATCTCTTCCATACAATTGGTGAGTTATTCTTATCACCAATCGGTCTATCAATGGTAAGTGCAATTGCTCCTGTAAAATTAGCATCATTATTAATGGGTGTATGGTTAGCTGGTACGGGTATGGCTAACTGGTTAGCAGGTAAACTTGCTTCCTTTACACAATCATTAGGCTATCTTGAAGTATTTGCAAGTATCGGTATTATCGTTATCGTCCTAGGAGTTGTACTTCTTCTCTGCTCTAAAAAAGTTGCAAGTATGATGGAATAACACAAAAAAGACGCTTCTAAAATTAGAAGCGTCTTTTCTATTACATCTCTTCTAAAGCCGTCACGTCCACGTGAACGCTCTCTCCTGGATTGGATACGTCATACACTTGAGCACTACCCTTCTGCTCATCACAGCTCTCAATCCATACGGGGACTCCCTCATATGTAACATCAATTCTACTTGAAGAAGATAATATCTGTTTCACACGTTTTACATCCATTATATTATTCCTCCTTTGGCTTACAACACTCCTTTCTATCTTTTCATATCCCTTCAGAATATATTCCGTCAATTTAGCATTTCAACCGATAGTTTGTTTCTTTCTCACACGCTAATATATACGCTCTCAAATCTTCCTATTATTACATCTTTTCCAAATAAAAAAAGACGTATATTTTACACGTCTTCTTTCCATAATATTCAAAAATTAAGAAAATAATGTTTTTACTACTTCACTTACTTTATCGTTATGAATTTGATAGTACACTTCTAACCCGCGTCTCTCAAAGCGTACTACTTTATTTTGTTTTAATTTCGTTAAATGCTGCGAAACAGTTGATTGCGGAATTTCTAATACCTCTTGTAATTGTGTTACATTACATGTTCCACGCTGCATTAGTTCCATTACTAAACGTAGACGTAGCGGATGAGCTAATGCTCTTAACATCTGTACGTCTTCTTCTGAAATACGACAGTCAAATTGGTTTTGGTTCATAAAATTCCCCTCATTTTCATTTTTTATTTTCTTTTTATTTATTTATATATCTGTTCTTATATTTCCTGTTACGACATAACTTTATCAACCTATAATGCTGAGAAAATTTTCCGACTTTTATCAGCACACAGTTCAAGAAAAAATCCCACCTGATTTTGAATATTATACTATATGATACAATAAAAAAGCAAAACAAAGGGATAGCAATACTTTGCTTACAAACGTTGTTTTATCAGGCTTTTTGTTATATTTTCACCTTACTGAAATGTACAGTAATGATATTGTAAAATATCGTCTATAATTGATAACCTATCGTAAAGTAATTTGACCATATTTAACCACTTTGTTACGATAAAAAGGAAATTTAAGTAAGGAGGATGATTTAATATTAAAAAATGGTTTATTATTGCGTTAATTAGCATTGCGGTTGGCTGGACTATTATCGATCACTTCCTATTAGACAACAAAGAAGATATAGCTTCAAAATCAAACACCCCCATTGGAACTGAAGTTGGCAATGTTGCCCGCAATTTCCTTCTGGAAACAACCACCGGTCAAGAAGTTCGCCTTACAGACTATAAAGGAAAAAAAGTAATATTAAATTTTTGGGCAAGCTGGTGTGGTCCATGCAAAATAGAAATACCTGATATGGAAAAGTTTTATCATGATACTAAAGATATGGGGATTGAAATTGTCGCTGTAAATGCGACAGCTACTGAAAAAGACCCGAACAATGTAAAACAATTTCTTGAAGAAAACAAATACACCTTCCCCGTCCTATTAGATCAGAAAGGACAGGCAAGTGCCGCATATCAAATCATCAGCATTCCAACATCTTTTGTCATCGATACAAACGGTGTCATTCAATATAAGCATGTGGGACCAATGACATATGAAAAAATGAAAGAATATGTAAATAATTTATAGAAGCGTATTCAAATCAATTTGATTACGCTTTTTGTCTACTTTATGAACAAAATGTTACTTTTAACACTATTATGGAATAATTATACTTTTTCACGTTGACAATAGTGTTGAAGGAGAATATACTAAGCATGTAAGTCGATTGTGAATAGTTTCACAAATAATGTGATTTTCTTCACATACAATAGATAGGAGTTGTCATTATTATGAGTACTTGGACACAAATTTATGACCCATTAAACAATATTTGGTTATCTGCACTAATCGCAGCACTTCCAATCTTCTGTTTCATCATTTGTTTAATGGGACTCAAAATGAAAAGTTACATCGCTGGGCTTTATAGTGTGATTGTCGCTATTATTCTTGCTATATTTGTTTATAAAATGCCCGCAACTGTAGCTGTAGCATCTGCCGGATTCGGTATTTTATCTGGATTTTATCCAATTTGTACTATCGTTATTGCAGCGATTTTCCTTTACAAATTAACTGTTAAAACAGAGCAATTCAACATAATTCGCGATAGTATTTCAAGCATTACAAATGATCAACGTTTACAAGTATTATTAATTGCTTATTCTTTCGGTGCTTTCTTAGAAGGCGCAGCTGGTCTAGGGGTTCCAGTTGCTATTACAGCTGCATTACTTGTAGGTATGGGCTTTAATCCATTAAAAGCAGCAGGTATTTGTTTAGTAGCTAACATCGCTGGTGGTGCTATGGGTGCTATGGGTATCCCAGTTACAGTACCAGCACAATTAACTGGACTCGACGCATTAACTATAGGTCGTCAAACTGTTCTTATTTTACCATTCATTAGCATTATTTTACCTTTCTTACTTGTTTCAATGGTCGATGGAATTAAAGGTATTAAAGAAACTTGGCAAGGTATTCTTGTAAGTGGTGTTTCTTTCGCAATTACTCAGTTCCTTGTAACTTACTTCTTAGGTGCAGAACTTACTAATATTTTCGCAGCCGTTGTAAGTATGGTCTCTCTTGCATTATTCTTACGTGTTTGGCAGCCAAAATCTTCTGCTAAAGAAGAAAAACAAGAAGAAAAAGAATCTCATACATTCAATCAAATTTTATATGCTTGGTCTCCATTCGTATTCTTAACTGCATTCGTAACAATCTTTAATTTAAAACCGATTAAAGCTTTATTTGCTCCAGATGGTCCATTAGCAAACTTAGTATTTAACATTCAGTTCCCTGGTCTTCATAATATGGTTATGAAAACTGCACCAATTACAAAAGCTGATACACCTTTCGCAGCGATTTTCAAATTTGATGTATTCTCTTCTACAACTACTGCGATTGTATTAGCAATTATCGTTTCACTTATCGTTTACCGCGTAAATGGTAAAATGATTAAAGAACTAATGATTGAAACAATTAAAGAACTAAAAGCTCCAGTATATACAATTTGTAGCGTTATCGCTTTAGCTTACGTAGAGAACTATTCTGGTATGTCATCTACACTTGGACTTGCATTCTCTTCTACTGGTAATGCATTCCCAGTTCTTTCTCCAATCTTAGGATGGATTGGCGTATTCATTACAGGATCAGTAGTATCAAGTGGTTCATTATTCGCACCGCTTCAAGCAGTAACTGCAGATCAATTAAACATCGTTCCTTCTACACTCGTTGCGTTAAACGTAGTAGGTGGTACAATGGCGAAAATGGTTTCACCACAATCTGTAGCAGTTGCTTGTGCAGCAGTTGGACTAGTTGGTCAAGAATCTGCCTTATTTAAAACAGCAATGAAATACAGTTTAATCTTCTTAGCTGTTATTAGCTTACTTCAATTAAACGCTGTATTTAATATCTTCTAAAAAAAAGCACCGATCCAAATGGATCGGTGCTTTTTACATTACATTTTTTTACCCCGCTATTTGTGGGCAGTAAGACTCCCACCTCAAAATTCGGCGAATGTAAGGGAGTCGGGCTGCCCGTAAAAGCCCGATTGGTGAAGGCTAATAATCAGTGGGGGATGGCCCCCACTGATTAAAGTTTCACTTCATTCTTTAATAAAGAAGCTCCAGCAATTTCAGGATGCGTCATTTCGTATGGATCCAAAATAATATCAAGCTCTTCTGCTGTAAGTACACCATGTTCTAAACATAGCTCCCTAACAGATTTTCCTGTCGCAATTGCTTCACGTGCAATACGAGAAGCTGCTTCATAACCAATATGAGGATTCACTGCTGTAATAACTCCAACACTTTTTTCAACATATTGCTTAAGCAACTCTTCATTCGCTGTAATTCCTTTAATACAATATTCACGGAATACACGGAATCCATTGTTCATAATACTGATGGATTGAATTAAATTAAATACTAATACCGGCTCCATTACATTTAACTCTAATTGTCCAGCTTCTGACGCTAAGCAAATTGTATGATCATTTCCAATTACTTGGAAAGCAACTTGGTTAATTACTTCTGCCATAACTGGATTTACTTTACCCGGCATAATAGATGAACCTGGTTGACGAGCTGGTAATTGAATTTCCGCCAACCCAACACGTGGACCAGACGCCATAATACGAAGGTCATTTGCAATTTTAGACATATTCATCATACATACTTTTAGTGCTGCAGATACTTCTGTATACGCATCTGTATTTTGCGTCGCATCAACTAAGTGCTCTGCACCAACAAGAGGGAAACCACTAAAAGCTCGTAAATGCTTCACAACTTGTTCTATATAAGTAGGGTTTGCATTTAATCCCGTACCGACAGCTGTCGCACCCATATTAACTTCGTATAAATGTTGACGAGACTGTTTAATTCTTTTTATATCACGCTCTAGCACTCTGCTATATGCTTCAAATTCTTGTCCAAGGCGAATTGGAACTGCATCTTGCAAATGTGTACGCCCCATTTTAATGACGTGATCAAACTCTTTTGCTTTATCATGAAAAGCAGAGTGAAGTTCTTCCATTGTAACAAGAAGTTCTTCTAGCATCATAAGAGTTGCAATATGAATCCCAGTTGGGAACGCATCATTTGTTGATTGCGCCATATTCACGTGAGTGTTTGGGCTAATTTTCGCATATTCACCTTTTTCGTATCCCATACGTTCTAACGCTCTATTAGCAATTACTTCATTAGTATTCATATTAATTGAAGTACCTGCCCCGCCCTGAATTGGGTCTACAATAAATTGATCATGGAACTTTCCATCCACAATCTCTTGTGCAGCTTCTGCAATTTCTTGTCCGATATCTTTAGCTAAGTAACCTGTATCTATATTCGCAAGCGCTGCCGCTTTCTTTACAATTGCCATTGCCGTAATGAGTGACGGATGAATGCGGTATCCTGTAATAGGAAAGTTTTCTACGGCACGTAATGTTTGTACACCATAATAAGCTACACTCGGTACTTCCTTTTCACCTAAAAAATCTTTTTCTATACGTATATCCTTCGTTGCTATCATTTTTCATCACCTATACTTTTCATTCTAAATCCTTATCTAAAGAATTCGCCCTATAAAATACGAGTATCATTAAAAGAATTCTTCAGTATCCACCTTCACTATATAGCACCCTTTTTGAAAGCGCAAACATTTATTTTTCTATATATACTTTTTATTAAAGTTTATATAATAGAAAATCCATTCATTCTTCTACTTTCTTTATTTCAACTCGCTTAATTTGATGCATATCCTTTTCAAGAACTTTAAAAGAAAAGCCGTGTTTCTCAATAATATCTCCCTCAGCAACGATTTGTTTTTGTACCATAATCCAACCACCAATTGTATCAACATCATCAGCGACCAAATGTATGCCAAATAAATCATTTACTTCGCTAATCAGTACTTTCCCATCTACAATTTTACACACCGCACTTATATGTTCTATAGGTGGATGCTCATCTTCATCGTATTCATCTCGGATTTCTCCAACAATTTCTTCTAAAATATCTTCCAATGTAACAATCCCTGCTGTGCCACCATATTCATCATATAATACAGCTAATGGAATGCGCCTTCTTTGCATTTGCAATAGTAAATCATGGATTGCGATATTTTCTAACACTTCAATAACTGGACGTGTATATGGTGTAATCGAACACTCTTCATCTCGATTACCATCCATATAACGAATAAATAAGTCCTTTACATTAACCATCCCAATAATTTCATCTTTATCTTCACCAAATACTGGATATCTCGTATATTTTTCTTGTGCGATTACTTTAATATGTGTCTCAAACGGCTCATCTTCATATAAACCAACAACTTCAGTACGAGGTACCATGATTTCCTTTGCTACCCTGTTATCAAATTCAAAGATGTTATTTACATATTTAAATTCAGTTTGATTAATCTCGCCACTCTCATAACTCTCAGACAAGATTAATCTTAGTTCTTCCTCAGAATGCGCAACTTCATGTTCAGATGCAGGATGTAAACCAAATAAGCCTGTCACAAATCGTGCAGAGCCATTTAAAGCCCAAATAAATGGATACATAACTCGGTAAAAATAAATAATTGGTTGCGATAATAATAAACTAACTTGCTCTGCTTTTTGGATAGCTAACGTCTTTGGAGCAAGTTCACCAATTACAACATGTAAAAATGTAATGACTGCAAATGCAATAATAAATGAAGCCGTACTTGCAATTGCAGGAGATAAATCCAATTTTAAAAACAGCGGTTCGAGTAAATGTTTAATCGTCGGCTCTCCTAACCACCCGAGCCCTAAAGCAGTAATCGTAATTCCTAATTGACATGCCGATAAATACTCATCTAAATTTGAAGTTACTTTTTTAGCTGCCAATGCGCCTCGTCTTTTTTCACTAACGAGTTGATCGATACGACTGCTACGCACCTTTATAATTGCAAACTCTACAGCTACAAAGAAACCTGTTAGCGCAATAAGAACAGCTACCATCAATAATTTAAAAATATCCACATATGTCCTTTAGCCTTTCTTAGCTAAAGTTACACCTCCTTTAAATAAAGAAGTTTCACTTTAGTTTCTTCATTTACTTGAAAGCAACCCTATATAAAATTCACCAATTTTCAGCCCTCATACAATTCTAATGGCAAACCGTCGGGGTCTTGGAAAAAGACGAATTTTTTTCCCGTTATTTCATCAACACGTATCAATTCTGTCTCAACATCGCATTGATTTAAATGTTTAACAGCTTCTTCTATATCCGTAACAGCAAAGGCTAGATGTCTAAGTCCAGCAGCCTCTGGAAAGCTTTGGCGCTTCGGTGGACTTGGGAATGAAAACAATTCAATTTGATACTCTCCCCCTACACATAAATCTAACTTATAAGAATTTCGTTCCTTTCTGTATACTTCATTTATCGCTTTGAAACCTAATATTCTTGTGTAAAAATCTTTTGACACTTCATAATTCGAACAAATAATTGCAACGTGATGTACTCTACATATATTCATGATTCCTCTATTCCTCTCTTTACCAAACATGCATATTCTCCCTTTAAATGAAAAACATATATATCAGAATATCTCTTTTAGGAGGCTTATTATGAAATTTATCACTTTCTTTGTCGGACTTATCGTCGTCTTCTTGCTCGCCTATATTGCTAGTAACAATAAAAAACATATTAAATTCAAGCCAATTTTCATCATGCTTATTATACAGTTAATTTTAACCTATTTATTATTAAATACAGAAATTGGCCTCGTACTTATTACGATAATTTCTAATTTGTTTACAAAGTTACTCGACTACGCTGCATCTGGTATAAATTTTGTATTTGGCGGTCTTGCAAACAAAGGTGAAATGTCATTTTTCCTTAACGTATTATTACCGATTGTCTTTATCTCCGTCTTAATTGGTATATTACAACATTTCAAAATACTACCATTCTTCATTCATTGGATTGGTTTCTTTCTTAGCAAAATAAATGGTCTTGGGAAATTAGAATCTTACAACGCCATCGCTTCCGCTATTGTCGGCCAATCAGAAGTTTTTATTACGGTAAAAAAACAATTAGCCCAAATCCCAAAACATCGGCTTTATACACTTTGCGCCTCTGCTATGTCAACAGTATCTATGTCCATTGTCGGTGCCTATATGACAATGATCGAACCAAAATATGTAGTAACCGCACTCGTTCTCAATTTATTTAGTGGTTTTATTATCGTACTCATTATTAATCCTTACGACGTTAACGATAATGAAGATATTTTGGAAATCAAAGGGGAAAAACAAAGTTTCTTTGAAATGCTTGGAGAATACATTCTTGATGGTTTTCGCGTAGCAATTGTCGTCGGCGCTATGCTCATTGGATTCGTCGCATTAATGAGTTGCATTAATGACCTATTCCTCATTATATTCGGCATTACTTTCCAACAACTAATAGGCTATGTATTTGCCCCTATTGCATTTCTTATCGGCGTACCAAGTTCTGAGATTGTCACAGCTGGTAGCATTATGGCAACAAAGCTTGTAACTAATGAATTCGTTGCCATGATGGACCTTAGCAAAATTTCCAGTACTCTCTCTACCCGTACAATTGGTATCATTTCTGTCTTCCTCGTTTCTTTTGCCAACTTCTCTTCCATTGGAATTATTTCAGGTGCGGTAAAAGGATTAAACGAAGAACAAGGAAATGTTGTTGCCCGCTTCGGCCTAAAATTACTATACGGAGCTACTCTTGTTAGCATTTTATCTGCGATTATTGTAAGTATTATGCTTTAATTAGGAAAAATTTTATCATTTTCTTATCCCTGTCTTTTGTATACAATAACGAATAGATGTCTTATAAATAATCAAGACATCTATTTTTTATACATGTACAATACCTTTTATTTAGCGTACAATATTTTTTATGTGTCTTAATACGCTTCTAGATGTATACACTTTGATTGTTTTAAAGGAGAAAAAATGATGAAATCCGACATTAACAACGAAACTCGAGCCAAAAAAGGACGTTCGAAGAAAAAGCGCCTACTTTGGTTCATTCTTATTCCTTTACTTATTGTAGCAATGGGAGCAGGAGGCTATTCCTTCCATATATACAGTAAAGCAAAATCCGTCTTAAGCAACGCCTATTCCGAATTAGGCCGAGGAGATAAATCCAGCAAACGTGAAAAAGCTGTAAAGCCTATGACTGACAATATTTCTGTTCTTATCATGGGTGTTGATGAAAGTGATATTAGGGAAAAAGATTACGGAAAAGCGACTCGTACAGATGCATTACTACTTGCAACAATTAATAAAAATGATAAATCTGTTAAACTAGTCAGCATTCCACGTGATTCACGCGTCTACATTAAATCACGTGATAAATATGATAAAATTACACATGCACACGTATTTGGTGGTGTGGACAGCACAATTGATACAGTAGAAAACTTTTTAGATGTCCCAGTTGATTACTATGTAAAATTTAATTTCAAATCATTTATCAATATTGTTGATTCCCTCGGTGGTATTACTGTCGACGTTCCAGTTGAGTTCACAGAACAAAATAGTAGCGACGAAGCAGATGCTATTCACCTCAAAAAAGGGCGCCAACATTTAAATGGGGAAGAAGCACTTGCACTGGCTAGAACTCGTCATATTGATAGTGATTATATGCGTGGTCAACGACAACAACTTGTTTTAGAAGCTATTGCTGAAAAAGCACTATCGCTCAATTCCGTTAATAAAATCGGAAGCTTATTAGATGCTGTCGATAACGACTTAAAAACAAATTTAACTTTTGATGATATGATGGCTATTGCAAAAAATTCAATGGATTCAAATTTAAAAATGGATAAGCTACAAGTAGAAGGTACTGATAAATATATAGGTGGTATTTATTATTACGTTCCGAACGAAAAAAGCGTTCAGGATATATCGACAACACTGCAAGAACATCTTGATGTTACGAATAAAAATGAGCATAAAAAATTATAATAAAAAGGCTGCTAGATCTTTCTAAGCAGCCTTTTTATTATAATTTTCAACATATTTCTCATGCATATTGTGACAAAAAGAGACAATTATTACAACAGTGTAACATTTTTTATGAAAACATTACACACATAGTGAAAATAATAGTATACTAGTACGTACATAATGTTATTTTCATCATTTTTATACAAAAAATGTAATACATATATTTATACAAATTTTTCTGGGGGGAAATAAATGAAGCTAAGCAAAATACTGATCGGTTCCGCTATTGCTGGTGGCATTTTACTTTGTGCTGGTGGGGTTGGTGGATATCAATATGTATCCAAATTAAATAATCAACTAAATACAACTGCACTACCCAACACTACATTTGAAGGTATTTCTCTTGATGGAAAAAATAAAGCAGATATTCAAGCTATTGTTAATCAAAAGGTGAATGAATTAAATCAAAAATCTCTTAACTACGTATTCCAAAATGATAAACAAAATTACACATGGAAAGATTTAGGGGTAGATTATAAAGAGAAGGATATTGTCGACAATATCTTTAAAGAACAAGAAGGGAACGTAATGAATCGTTACAACATGCGTAAGCAAGCTGAAAACGGTGAAGTAAAACGTGACTATAAATTAACACCACAATTAAATACAACAACTTATGAAACCTTTATAAAGGATAAATATAATGAAACATTAAAAAATCCTGTCAACGCCGAATTAAGTGTTGAAGGCTCTACAGTAAATATTAGCCAAAGTCAAAATGGGGAAAAAATTGATAAAGGAAAATTAACCGATTTAACGAAACAGGCTATTACTTCTGGCACATCCGATGTTGCATTACCAGTTACACTAATAAAACCTGAACGTTCTACAGAAGATATACAACAAATGGGGATTAAAGAAGTGATTGCTGAATACTCTACCCCAATGGCTGGCCGTAATGGAAATCAGTCCTATAACGTAAATAAGTCAGCTAATACTTTAAGTGGAGTTATTGTAGCACCTGATGAAACGTTTAGTTTTAATGGCCGTGTTGGCGTAACTGATGCTGCACATGGTTATAAATCCGCAGCAGTATATTCACAAGGTAAAATTATACAAAGTGCAGGCGGAGGCGTTTGCCAAGTAAGTAGTACTTTATACAGCGCAGCTTTAAGGGCAGATTTAGGAATTGTTTCTCGAAGCAATCATTCTATGCCCGTAAATTATTTACCACTTGGGCAAGATGCAGCAGTGGCAGATTATGGTCCGGATTTAAAATTTAAAAACAATACAGGTAAGCATATTTACATTCAAGCATTTTCAAATGGCGGTAGTATTACTACACGTATTTTCGGTACAAATACTGGTAAAAATGTTGAAGTTTCTTCTCAAGTAATTAGTAATACTGGTGATAAAATAACAGCGGTTACGTATAAAAAAGTAACACAAAACGGTGAAGTACTCTCAAATGGACAAATTTCAAAAAGCGTATATAAAAGTGCCCCAAAACAATGAGGTAATATCAAACGGACAAATTTCAAAAAGTGTATACAAAAAGGCGTGATCTACTCACGCCTTTTTCTTTTGCAATAATAGTAAAAAAATTTCCAGATGATCTTTCGTTTCTTCTAAAGACCACACACGATTTCCTTGCTTCGCAGCTAATACGCACGCTTCTTCCCACGCGCTCTTTTTCTTCATATTTACTAATTCATCGCGTAATTTCAAAACAATTTCTTCGTCTTCTTGCTCTATAAACTCTTCCATCACGCTTACTATTTCATCCTCATGAACACTTAACGTACAGTACGATTTAAGAAAGTATTGTAATGTCGTATACATATATACTCCCCCCTTTATTTATCTGATGGATAAGAAGTAATAATCTTAAATCCTAGATCTCCTGATTTATCTCTCGCTAAAACAGTAACAGTCTTTACTAGTTTGTCTTTTACATTCATATTTTTCTTTATTACCGTTTTTCCAACTGGGAATGAATGAGTTGTATTCAATACAAGGCGAGCCTCTTTAGAGTTTT
The DNA here is from genome assembly GCF_022664195.1 of Bacillus cereus group sp. BfR-BA-01316. Taxonomy (NCBI): domain Bacteria; kingdom Bacillati; phylum Bacillota; class Bacilli; order Caryophanales; family Bacillaceae; genus Bacillus; species Bacillus cereus group sp. BfR-BA-01316. The sequence goes on along the minus strand of NZ_JAKUGX010000022.1, from coordinate 56,106 downwards.
TCAACCAATCCTGAATTTCTTTATCATGTTGTTTTAAACTATCTTTCACAGCCTTTGTCGCTGTTTCCTTATCATAGTATGTACTTGCCGCTGAAACTTTATCTGTCTTCAAACGATTCTTCAAATCCTCTTCTGATTTGCCTACATGCCTTTCAATCGTATGACCATTTTTAGGTGGCCCTTCCATTTCATCTAAAATATTATCACTAATTTTTTCTACTGATGTAGAATGATCCTCTTTTGGTTTTTCTGTTTTTTGTTCTTTTCCTGCACATCCACTTAAAATCAGCATTAGTGCCAATAAACCACTCAAGAAAAGACTACTTAGTCGTTTCATCGTATCACCTCTTCCATGATTATTATCGTAACTCCACTAAAAGTCAATTTCACAAAGAAAAAGTGTATACAGTTTTAAAATCCCTCATTCATTTTGCTATATTTGCCAATCCACTTTCATCAAACCACTGTTTTTCGCCTGCATTAAAATATACCCCCATGTTTTTCGGATTATTTCCCAGATAAAAACGCCAACTAAAACACTCCATAAACCCTTTAAATATAGGATTAATGGAGTGTTTTTTAAACAAACTAAATATACCCCTGATTTTATATACCAAATACCCATAAAGGGTATTGGGTATCGTTCGTATCGACAAATATCTATATTATGTAAATTTACACTTGCCTATACAATTGAAATATGATGTAATTCAAAAAAAGATAAAGGATTTTACACTATGACAGAAACCATTCAAAATTTCTTAACGGAATATTACTCAATCGCAATACCACTTAGTATCTTGATCAATATTGTTATTAGTCTATTAGGTGTTATTCCTAGCATCTTTTTGACGGCCATTAATATACAGCTCTTCGGTGTAACAAATGGCACAATCATTTCGATCGCAGGTGAAGCATTAGGGGCTATTATCTCGTTTTATATTTATCGCATAGGCCTTCAAAAATTCACTCACGACAAAGTAAATAAGTACCCAAAGGTAGAGCGTCTCCTGTACGTAGAAGGCAAAGAAGCCTTTCTACTCGTTCTATCTTTTCGTTTTATCCCTTTCATTCCATCAAGTATCGTTACTTTGTTTGCAGCTCTAGGCAAAATGTCATTACTCTCCTTCAGTATTGCCAGTACAATAGGTAAAATACCGGCCTTATCGATTGAAGTATATTCGGCATACCAAGTTATGAACGGAACAAATGAAGCGAAATGGATTGTAACAATCGCAGGTTGTATCGGATTATTTTATTTGTGGAAAAAATGGAGAAAAAAATAAAGAAGGAGCATATGCTCCTTCTTTATTTTTGAGGTATTTTATTAATAACTATCCTTTAAAGCTTTAGTTTACACCAACAGCACTAAATGATTGCTTAACTGCTGTTACTTCAGCAGAACTCGCACCATATAAATCAGCAGCAGCTTGTACTGCGCCAGCACGAGCTTGACTAAATGTAGTAGATTGCGTGAAATACTGTGTATTTGCACGGTAGTAAATCGCACCCAATTTATCTTTACTGATACCAGCTACAGTCACACCAGAATGCGTACCACCATTTGCTAATAGATAAGCTTGTTTGTTAATAATACCACTGTTTGTATGAACGCCACCGTTATCACTTGAACCAGTGTAACGCTTAGAATAATGATCTGGATCACCATACTTCGCAGGATCACTCATAGAACGAAGTGCATCTCCTGCTTGTCCAGGTGTATAAATATCTTCACCAATCTCCCAATCTGGGTTACGGTTATCATAGAATTCTACTAAAGTACCAAAGATATCAGAAATTGCTTCATTTAATGCTCCTGATTCATTTTGATAAATTAAATCCGAGCTATTTTCCGTAACAGCATGTGTTAATTCGTGTCCAATTACATCAATTCCACCAGATAATGAAGTGAATGTTACACCATCACCATCTCCGTATACCATTTGTGAGCCATTCCAGAATGCATTATTATACTTACTTCCGTAATGAACTGTTGATTTTAATGGCGCTCCTGCATCATTGATAGAGTTTCTGTTAAATGTAGCTTTATAATAATCATATGTTTTACCTGCATAGTAATGAGCATCAACTGCCGCTGCATCATATGCTGCATTAAAAACATTATCTGCATCTGCCCATAATGTTCCTGGTAACGTCGAACGATTTTTCGCATCATATGTGAAAATCGTTGCTCCACGTGTATTATCTTGCAAGTAGTAAGATGATCCCGATAACGTTGTATTAAGCGATTTCGTATCTCCTAATACACCTTTACCAGTTCCCACTTTATTCGTTCCTGTTACAGGCTTTACAACCGCTTTTGCATCCTGTTTAGGAGCATCTTGCTTAACTGGTGACTTATCATCATTCGTTACATGATCAAGTTTATTATATTTATTTAACACTTTACCGCTTTCCGCCTCAATGAAATAATAATAGTTTCCTGGATTTGGCTCTAAGAAGTTTAAATTCACAACATATGCATATGTTGTTTCTTCACCGTTTTGATATACATATAAGTCCGCTTTTGGTTCTACCTCATATTTAGGTGTTACTCCTAAATCTTGCTGCGCGATTTCAATCGCTTTTGCGCCTTCAATCTTATTTTTATTTTTCAACTTTTCCTTTTTGTCTAAATCAGGTGCAACTGTTCCAGACAATACTTTTAAAGAACCATCTTTACTTACGTGAGCTACTTGAGTAGAACCCCATACAGGCACTCCCTCGTAAACTTGTTGCATACGCACTACCGTTGAATCAGTTACTGCATCTTTCTTCACTTGTTTCACTTTGAAAGAATCTTGCGCACTCTTTTCCCCTAGCTTATAATCACCTTTTGCCGCGTTTAAGTAATCAAACACAACAGATTCCGCTTTCTTGCCAGTTGCTCCAGTTAGATCACCAGAAATAAATTCAGGTGACTGCACCGTCTCATTGTACTTCTTCGTAGAGAGTACATTTTTAGAATCCGCAAACGCAGAGCCTGTCCCTCCAAACGTTGTAACTGCCATTCCTGTCGCTAAAACTAATGCTAAACTCTTCCTTTTCATATAACCTTCCCCCTAATAAAAAATTTTTGAAAAAGAGTAATTTTATATTAGCATTATGTTTCCACTATTAATATACTAAAAATTCAAATAATTAATTTCTCAAGTTTTGTAGAATTTTGAGGAACAAATATTGAAAAAACCCCTTTCCGATTGGAAAGGGGTTTTTACTAAGAGTTTACTACTTCAACTACCTTCTCTCCTTGGCCATAGATATCCGATGTCCAAGCATATTGTGGCTCCAATACCACTAATACAGCTACCAAAGCCAAAGCACCAATAATTATTTTTTTCATATTATTTTCCTCCCTTTTCTTCTAATAAATTAATTGCTAATTTATAATAGCTATTACTTTCTCGAAACTCTAATAATTCTTCATGATACTCTGCTAGTTCTAAATACACCCTTTTTAATTCCTTTTTATTCTCTTCGCCTCTAAAAAATGGGATTGCTTCAACTTCTAAAAACTTTTTATAAACATCTTTAGTTTCAAAGTATTTATTCTTAAGCATTAAAAGTATATACAGCATACTTTTATACTTTTCATCCCTCTTCGCGACACCTATCCCTTTACTAATCCAATCTTTCGCTTCTTCAAACTCTTTTAATTCAATACATTGTAAAGCAATCTCATATACTGCATCAATATAATTTAAATCCTCTTCCTTCTTATACTGTAAGCATTGCAAATAATAATCTTTAGCTTTTGCATAATCTTTTAAGTTATAGTACAAGAATCCTAAGTTATTTAAAGCAATAGCTGTTATGCTTTCTTTATCAGCAAAAGAATTCGCTTCTCTCAAAATATTATTATAAATAGATAGCGCTTCATTATATTGTTTTTTTTGTATATAACTCAGTGCAATGAGTAATTGGCAATTTATCACATAACGGAACTTATATTCGTTCTTAAACCCTTCCATTGCCACATTAGCAAAATGTAAAGTCATATGTTCAACTTCTAATTCATTATAAACAAGAGCTAAATTGAAATATATCCCATTTTCATGATACCCTTGTTCCTTCGCCATTATTTCTGTTCGAGCTAAGTACTCTAATGCCTTCTTATATTTATGTTGTAAAAAATAATATAACCCTTTGCTATACGTATATAATAATTTCTGAAATGGTGAATACTTTTTGTACATCTTCTTTAAGCTCTCTAACTCTTCTTCAACAGCAGGAAAATCCCTTTTCATAATTAAATACCGCGTATAAAGTAGTTTATAATAATTTATGATTTCAAAATCTAAAACATGTTTCATTTCACCTTGTAACTCTTCATATATGCGTTCTACCTGTTGCTTGTCCAAATGAATTAATGCATTCAACCACTCGTCCAACTTCACTTTCACATCTTCTTCTACATCTCTCAAATCCGTCACAGCAATTTCTAGTCTTGTGCAGAGCAATTGTAGAATCTCTTCTGATGCTTCTATCTTCCCATTTTCGATCTTACTTAAGTATGAGACAGAACAAATGCCCTGACATAATTCTTCTTGTGTCATTTTTTGCTGTAGCCGCTTATAAAAAACTTGCTTGCCTATTTTTTCTAATGTTTGTTGCATTGTCCTCCTCCATTCTCATTACCCCCATTACTCTAATAATACATAAAATCTGGAGAAATATAAATTGATAAATGTAAATTTTCTAAAAAATATGCATTATTTCATTTTTTTCTCTCTTGACTTCAATCCTCTATTACTTCTTTGCTACGAAGGGTGGAAAATTGGTATACTATAACCAAATTACGGAGGTGTTTTCGCAATGAATCATTATAAAGACGATAGTTATGCCTTACATACAGATTTATATCAAATCAACATGGCTTATACATATTGGAAAGATGGTATTCATACTCGCCGTTCTGTTTTTGATCTATACTTTCGAAAGCTTCCGTTTGAAAATGGCTATGCTATTTTTGCTGGTCTTGAGAAAATTGTAGAGTACATAGAAAATTTCAGCTTTACTGAAAGTGATCTCGCTTATTTAGCAGAGCTGCAATTTGAAGAAGACTTCCTTCATTATTTACAAAACATGAAATTCACTGGCACGATTCGCAGTATGCAAGAAGGTGAAGTTGTTTTTAATAATGAGCCTTTATTACGTGTTGACGCACCACTCGGCGAGGCACAAATAATTGAAACCGCCCTCTTAAATATTGTAAATTACCAAACATTAATTGCTACAAAAGCTGCACGTATGAAGCACGCTGCAAATAATGATAAGCTTTTAGAGTTCGGTACAAGACGTGCTCATGAGTTTGATGCTGCCCTTTGGGGCACACGCGCTGCCTTTATTGGTGGGTTTTCATCTACAAGTAACGTTCGCGCAGGGAAACGTTTTGGCATCCCTGTAGCTGGCACACATGCCCACTCTTTCGTTCAAGCATATCGCGATGAATATGTTGCATTTAAAAAATATGCTGAAACACATAAAAAATGTGTATTTCTTGTCGATACATACGACACATTAAAATCTGGTGTTCCAAATGCGATTCGTGTTGCAAAAGAGTTCGGGGATCGTATCGATTTTTATGGCATTCGTCTGGATAGTGGTGATATGGCATATTTATCAAAGGAAGCAAGAAAACAACTTGATGAAGCTGGATTTACAAACACAAAAATTATCGCTTCTAGCGATTTAGATGAATATACGATTATGCACTTGAAATCTCAAGGGGCAAAAATTGATGTATGGGGTGTTGGCACAAAGCTGATTACATCCTTTGAGCAGCCAGCATTAGGTGCTGTCTATAAACTAGTTGCTATTGAAGATACCGACGGAAAATTAAATGATACGATTAAAATCTCATCTAACCCTGAAAAAATTACAACCCCAGGACTTAAACGAATTTATCGTATTATTAACCGTGTTAACGATCATGCAGAAGGCGATTATATTGCTTTAGAGTCTGAAGAACCTGGTAAAGAAGAACGTCTAAAAATGTTCCATCCTGTTCATACATATATAAGTAAATTCGTAACAAACTTTGAAGCACGCGAACTGCATCAAGATATTTTCGTTAACGGTAAAAGAACGTATGAATTACCTAATATATTAGACATTCAAAAATATAACGAACACAGCCTCTCACTATTTTGGGAAGAATATATGCGAACTTTAAATCCTGAAGAGTACCCTGTAGATTTAAGCCAAGAATGTTGGGATCATAAAATGAATTACATTCAAACTGTTCGAGAAAAGGTTGCGAAAAACACACAAAAATAAACAGAGAAGTTTCTCCTTCTCTGTTTATTTTCAATATTATGTTACCAACAGTCACCCTCAATAACACGGTAAAATAATAAAAATAAGCGAGGGCGTAATCGCGCCCTCGCTTATTTTTATAAATCTTTCACTCTCAGTACACGCATTGCATTTAAAACTGCAAGTAGTGTCACACCAACATCTGAGAAGACTGCTTCCCACATTGTTGCAATACCAAAGGCGCCGAGTAATAACACTAACCCTTTTACCCCTAATGCAAATATAATATTTTGCCATACGATGCTACGTGTACGTTTTGCAATTTTTACTGCCGTTGCAATTTTTGAAGGCTCATCAGTCATAATAACGATATCAGCAGCTTCAATTGCTGCATCTGACCCTAAGCCGCCCATCGCAATACCAACGTCTGCTCGCGCTAATACTGGTGTATCATTAATACCATCACCGACGAATGCAATCTTTTCTTTACCGCGTTTTGCTGCATCAATTTTTTCGATTTCTTCTACTTTTTGGTGTGGTAATAATTCGGCATGAACTTCATCTAAACCTAATTCTTTACCAACAGCTTCACCAACTGATTTTGCATCACCAGTTAACATGACTGCCTTCTTAATACCTAGTTCTTTTAACTTTTGAATTGCTTGTTTTGAATCCTCTTTTACCTCATCAGAGATAACAATATAACCCGCATATTTACCATCTACAGCAACATGAACTAGTGTACCTACTGTATTTGGTTGCTTAAATGTAATGTTTTCTTTGCTCATTAATTTAGCATTACCTGCGAAAATTTCTTTTCCTTGTACTTTTACAACCGTACCATGACCAGAAATTTCACTATAGTCTTCAATAACATTTTCATCGATTGATTTTCCATATGCATTTCGAATAGATTGTGCAATCGGATGATTAGAATATACTTCTGCAAATGCGGCATATTCTAATAGCTCTTCAGCTGTAATACCTTTACTAGGCTCCATCTTCGTAACTTTAAAGACACCTTTTGTTAATGTTCCTGTTTTATCAAAAACGATATATTTCACATCATTCAATGCTTCTAAATAGTTACTTCCTTTTACTAAAATACCACTTTTAGATGCCCCACCAATACCGCCAAAGAATCCAAGAGGAATCGATACAACGAGCGCACATGGACAAGAGATTACTAAGAACACTAAAGCTCTATAAATCCAATCGGAGAATGTAGCACCATCTAAAATAAGTGGTGGAATAAATGCCATTATTGCTGCTGTTATAACTACAACAGGAGTATAATAACGTGCAAACTTCGTAATAAAGTTTTCTGTTGGCGCTTTTTTGCTACTTGCATTTTGTACTAAGTCTAAAATTTTCGATACAGTCGATTCACCGAACTCTTTTGTAACTTCAACAATTAATACACCATTTTGGTTTACAAAACCACTTAATACGTCATTACCAACTTCTACTTCTCGCGGTACAGACTCACCTGTTAACGCTGAAGTATCCATCATTGATGTTCCCTCAACTACTTTTCCGTCTAACGGTACTTTTTCACCTGGTTTTACGATAATATACTCACCAATTTGCACATCTTCTGGTGATACTTGTTTCGTTTCGTTTCCAACTTTCACATTCGCATAGTCAGGACGAATATCCATTAATGACGTAATTGATTTTCGAGAACGATTTACTGCAATACTTTGGAACAATTCCCCTACTTGATAAAATAGCATAACTGCTACCGCTTCTGGATATTGTTGAATCGCGAAAGCTCCTAAAGTTGCAATTGCCATTAAAAAGTTTTCATCAAACACTTGGCCGCGAGTTATGTTTCTTACCGCTCTCCAAACAATATCTCCACCAATTAATAAATACGCAAGGACGAATAATGGAATTGTTATCATTTGCGGTAATCCGGCTAACGCAGCAATCCCTGTCAAAATTCCGCCGACTACTAATCGTCCTATCATCTTTTTCACATTTCCATCACCATGATCATGGCCGTGGTCGTGTCCTTTTTCCTCTTCACGAACAACTTTTACATCAGGCTCTAGCTTTTGAACAACATTTTTTATATTTTGTATAGTCGATTCAAGTTCTCGTTTATTTGCAACTTCTACTCGTAATTTCTTTGATACGAAATCAACAGTCGCTTCTGAAACGGCCGGCATTTCCTTTACCTTATTTTCAATCTTCATTGCACAATTTGCACAGTCTAAGCCTTCTAATACAAATACTTCTTTTATTGATTTTGTTTTTTGCTCTTCTTGCACTTTAATATGCGGCTCTAATTTTGTAACAAGTTGCTTCGCTTCCGTAACAACTTGATTTTCTTTATTTTGCGGTGTTTCTAAAAGCATCGTTTTTGTTGCAAAGTTTACGGAACAAGATGTTACTCCTTCTATATTCCCAACACCTTTTTCAATTTTCATTGCACAATTTGCACAATCTAAACCTTCTAGCATAAGTTTCTTTTTCACTAATGCTTCTGCCATCATTCTCCCTCCTCGCCTTTTTATTCTTCCTCGTTTACGTGTTCAAACGCTTGCTCGAAGATATGAATTACGTGTTGATCAGCTAATGAATAATAAACTACCTTTCCTTCTTTACGGTTCTTTACAAGCTTTGCTTGCTTTAATACACGAAGCTGATGTGAGATTGAAGATTGCGTCATTCCTAATAAATAAGCTAAATCACAAACACACATTTCAGCTTCAAATAATGCATGCAATATTCTCGTACGTGTACGGTCACCTAATACTTTAAATAATTCTGCTACTTTACTTAAACTTTCATCAGTCGGAATTGTTTGTTTTACTTGATCCACGATTTCCTCGTGAATTACCGTTTGAGAACATGCTTCCTGTTGCGTTTCTACTTTATTTTCAGCCATCACAGCTCACCTCTTCATTTGAACATATGAACAATCATTCATATATCTTATACCTTTATTATATGAGCGTCTATTCATATGTGTCAATGAATTCTCATACATTTTTCCGAAAATTTCGTTCACATTTCAAAATGCACCTGTAAATATTCTCAGCATCTATCATGATCTTCATACAAAAAGGATGCACGAAAGCTATCGTGCATCCTTTTCTTATTTATTAACTTTCACTGCATCCACAATTAACGAAGCGAATCCTAACTTTCCATCTTGATTTCTATGGTCAAAGCGCTTCGAGCGATAAATAAAACCTCCTTGCTCATTCCAATCATTATACTGAAATTCTCCATTTTCATCGCAATACTCTAGCAACTTTACTTGAAAACCCGCTACTTCAAACATAGATACAATCGTTTTATAGTTATGTACAATTTTATGACTTGCAGCCGGATGATCTAATGGACCTGGCCCTCCTACTTGCACACCTTGCTGATATTCTTCATTTGGAAAAAATGCATCTGGTACCGCACAACGAATGTAACCATCATCTTGTAAAAATTCATAGCATATTTTAGCTGCTTCTATACCTTCTTCATACGATAAATGTTCCCATACGTGTTCAGCTAAAATTACCGATAAAGAATTAGGCTGAAATTTATTAAGCCACGTTTCTCTTTTTAATAAATTTAATTCTTCTTCATTCGTATGTAACCAACCTGGGTTATTATTATATCCCTCTGCTCCAACGACAACTTTCGTCTCCATCTTTCCACCCCTTCGTATATTCCGACATAAAAATTCGACAACATAACATTGGTCTCCTTTATTTCCCCAAAAGAAAAAGCCTTGCGCGCTCCCTAGACGCACAAGGCTTACTAACTTTATATCCCTTTAATTAGCTTTTTCTAAACTATCTTGCGAACTTCCATCGTCTTTTAAATGACTATGTTTTTTCGAATAAACAAAGTATACAACCACTCCGATTGCTAACCAAACACCGAAGTAAATCCATGTTGTTAATGGTAAATTTACCATTAAGAATAGACAGCTTGCAACTGAAATAATCGGTAAGATTGGTACAAGTGGTACCATAAATCCACGTTGTAATTTCGGATGCGTTTTACGAAGAATGATGACAGTTACACCAACCATCGCAAATGTTAATAACGCTCCAATATTCGCTAAATTCGACAATTCTTTTAAATCGATAAATCCGGCAATTAAAGCACTACCAATTCCTGTTAACCAAACTGAAAATGTTGGTGCTTCTGTCTTCTTGTTAATTTTCGCGAAAGATTTTGGCAATAAACCGTCACGGCTCATAGCGAAGAATACACGTGTCGTAGCGTAGATGTATGCGAAAATTACAGCCATAATACCAATTACAGCTCCAATAGCGATTACACCAGCCACTTTATCTTGTCCTACAACTTCTAATACGTAGGCCATCGCTTCAGGTACATCTAATTCCTTATAAGAAACCATACCTGTCATAACGAGACAAACTACAACATAAATGATTGTACAAATGACTAACGAAGCAATAATCCCAATCGGTAGATCACGTTGCGGATTTTTTACTTCTTCAGCAGAAGTTGCTAATGCATCAAATCCTAAGAAAGCGAAGAATACTGCTGCCCCTCCGGCAAAGACTCCACTTAAGCCGTACGGTGCAAATGGTATCCAGTTTTCTGGTTTCACGTAGAATACACCAACTGCAATGAATAAAACAACAATACCAATTTTAATTAATACCATTATGTTATTCACACGCTTACTTTCTTTTGTACCTCGTGATAATAACCAAGTTATCACCAACGTAACGATAACTGCGGGTAAGTTCACCATACCACCTTGCGATGGAATCGTTAACAATGCTTTTGGAATTTCAAGTCCCAATCCACTCACTAAATTATTGAAATAACCTGTCCATCCGCCAGCTACTGCGGCAGTCGTTACGACATATACGGATAGCAATGTCCATCCCATTAAATGGGCAACAAACTCACCAATTGTTGCATATGAATATGTGTACACACTACCTGAAACAGGAAGTGCAGATGCAACCTCTGCATAACATAAAGCTGCAAATCCACAAACAATTGCTGCAATCATAAATGAAAAAATAACTGCTGGACCAGCATCTCTTGCTGCTACTAATCCCGTTAATACTAGAACTCCTGTACCAATTATCGCACCAATCCCTAGCATTGTTAGGTCAAATGCCCCTAGCGTTTTCGTCAAAGTTTTACTTTTACTTTCCCCTAACAATTGCGTAACGGATTTCTTTTTGAATAGGTTGGCCACGATGAATGCCCCCTTTTACTAAGAAGAGCTAAGAGGTATTATCTCTTAGCTCTTATCATGTTGTATTATATATTGTTCGATTTTTTTTGTATAATGCTGCTATTAGCAAGATACTGTTTCTGCTTCTAATAATTCTTTTGCACCTTTGTACTCTACACCGTGAGCTTCTGCAACTGCTTCGAATGTTACATAACCTTCTAATGTATTAATACCTTTTAATAATGCAGTGTTGCCTAGGCAAGCTTCTTTGTAGCCTTTGTTAGCAATTTGTACTGCATATGGTACTGTTACGTTTGTTAATGCAAGAGTTGATGTACGTGGAACCGCACCTGGCATATTTGCAACTGCATAATGCACAACGCCGTGTTTTTCATAAGTTGGGTTATCATGAGTTGTAATACGGTCAGTTGTTTCGAAAATACCACCTTGGTCAATCGCGATATCTACAACAACAGAACCTTGTTCCATTGATTTAATCATTTCTTCTGTTACAAGTTTTGGCGCTTTTGCACCTGGGATTAACACTGCACCGATTACAAGATCAGATTCTTTTACAGCTTCTGCAATATTGTAAGGATTAGACATTAAAGTTTTTACTTGGTTTCCGAAAATGTCATCTAATTGACGAAGACGTTCTGCACTTAAGTCGATGATTGTTACATCCGCACCTAGTCCAACTGCAATTTTAGCAGCATTTGTACCAGCTTGTCCACCACCGATAATTGTTACTTTACCACGTTTAACTCCTGGAACACCTGCAAGTAAGATACCTTTACCGCCTTTGTTTTTCTCAAGGAATTGCGCACCGATTTGTGCAGCCATACGACCAGCTACTTCACTCATAGGTGCAAGTAATGGTAATGAACGGTTTTCTAATTGTACTGTTTCATATGCGATAGCAACAACTTTCTTTTCAATTAACGCTTTTGTTAATTCTGGCTCTGGAGCTAAGTGTAAGTATGTGAATAAGATTAAACCTTCACTGAAGTGTTTGTATTCGCTTTCAACTGGTTCCTTAACTTTCATAACCATTTCCATGTTCCAAGCTTCTTCAGCTGTATCAACAATTTTTGCTCCCGCTTCAACATACTGAGCATCTGTGAAACCAGATCCTACACCTGCATCCTTTTGAATGAATACTTCGTGATTGTTACGAACTAAATGTACAACACCTGCTGGTGTCATTGCCACACGGTTTTCGTTGTTTTTAATTTCTGCTGGTACCCCAATACGCATAATGAAATGCCCCCTTATAATTAACAGAAAAAAGGAATTCTTTTTTCTTTTTTTAATAATTAATAACTTATGTCCTTATTCTAGCATAACTTAAAAATTATGAAAACGCTAACATACTATTTTTTTAAAGTTTATATATTTAGAATAGTGTAAATATACTAAACATTGATTTTATTGGGTTCTTCGTACCATTTCATCATCTATCACTCTATTTCTATTATATCCATTCAAAATGCATAGTAATTATTTATTATTTGACAATAATGTAACAATGTAAAAAAACTAAGCAATGACGTATACATATACACTTATTACTTTGTACAATACTTTGGAAATATACTCTTTTCATAAAAAAACAGCTACTAGCATTTAGCCAGCAGCTGGATAGATCATAAATAACTTTGAAAATAAATCTTCTGTCGTTTCAGTAATTTTATCAAATATATCACTTTCACGATCTTCTTGCTCTTTTAACATCTTAATTGTTTCACGCGCGTCTTCAGGGTAATCGGTAATGATACCATCCACGTTCAACTTATAATATGCCTTTAAACTTTCCATATCATTTACTGTCCACACGTAAATTGGTTTATTTAGCTTTCGCGCTTCTTTCACTAGGCGTTTATTTAACATATATTCTTCTGCTACATAGAAATCCGCCTGTACATTCTTTAAATTAGCCCTGCTTGCAAACAATACATACCCTACTTTTATATCCGGATTTGCACGCTTAAACTCTTTAATAAGCGGGTAATGTAACGTTTGAATTACACATTGTTTCTCAAAATCGTTCTCTTTAATTGTTTTTAGTACTTTCTGTACGAAATCCTTCTCATTACCGTGAAGTTTCACTTCTATATTAAGTTTTACTTTGCCTTTTGCAAGCTTAATGATCTCATCAAGTGTACTTATTTGTCCCGAGAATCCATCTTGACTAAGAGTAAGCTCCCTTAGCTCATCCATCGTCAAATCTGATACATGCACATTCGCATTCGCAAGACGTTTCAACTTCAAATCATGTATGACCGCTAGTTCGCCATCTTTCGTTTGCAAGACATCTATTTCAGCATAGTCTGCTTTTGCATCAATGGCACCTTGTACTGCTTCTTTCGTATTCTCTACACCTTTTGATATATATCCACGGTGCGCCATAATAATTGGTTCTTTATATGTGTTTGAAATAAAGGTCACAATGAAGGCAACGACCATTCCAGCAGTAATAATCCCCACGATATATACACCAATAAATTTCCAACGGTGTTTTTTGAAGAAACATTTATCTGCTTTTGTTTTTGAATAATCTAATCCTTCTTCTAATAAAACATCTTCAACCGAAACTTTCTGTAAGTATAATCTTGTTAACGCCATAATATAAAACGGCGTCATAATGAAGCTAAATAAATACAATGTACTCGTTAAGAAGACCGAAATCGTCGACTCCGCTAACAGCGCAAATGTCCCTTCTGGGTTTGTAAATTCGTATACTCCCCATAAACAGAGTAAATACACTCCTATAAACAAAAGAAAGACCATTCCTACAGAGATGAAAACTCCTACTAAAAAGAACAACACTTTAAAAAAGCTTTCTTTTACTAAGTTCGCACTTTTACGTGCTGCTATGCGGAATGGTTTTTCTTCTAAAACAATAATAGGTAAAACAAAAATCCAGCGAAGATTTAAATAAGCAACTACAGCAAAGAAAGCATAATAACCAACCTGACCCATTGTCGTCTTAAATAGTTCACCTGTAATAAAATTAGGAATTTGAATTTCAGGAATCAATGCAGATTTATATCCCATACTTAATAGCGGTAATAACACAACTGCATACAACACAAATCCTGGTAAGCAATATGTAAAAAGAGAAGGTAAATACGTTACTGTTTTATACAAAATCGGACGTAATCTTACCTTTTGCCTTTTATGAGCGAAATACGAAATAATAATAAGCACTGCAAATTCTGTAAAAATAAGAAACAATGCTAGTATCGATAAAATTACAATCGCCAAAATCCCATATGGTGTTTTCAAAAATGCTACTAATTCATCATTTGTCGCATTTGCATAACCACCAAAGTACAATAACTTATTGAAAACAATACCTAAGAGGGGGATAAACACAATTGCAGCTAACAATTTATAGACGAGCTGAAATGTTAACACATTCCAAAAAGCAAATTGTACTGTTTGAAAGGAATGTCTCATTACTCCTGGTATAGATAGTCTTTTACGGTGTTGCATATATTCCTCCACATTCTAAAACTATATTTGAGATGGATTCCACATTTCCAATTTAAATCCATCTTTTTAATAATAATATATTCCGCTTAACATGAACACTCCTATACATATAATGAAAAAAGTGATGGCTAATCCCATCACTTTTTTCACTCACTCTATTTTTTCTCTAGTCCTTGGCCAAATGCTTTTAAGAAACTAAAACCGAATGTAATCGCCCTGTTGATATCTGGATCTTTTAATACCTTAAAGAAATCCATCACTTTTGTTTTCTTTCCGTTTTTCAGCTCATCCGTTGCAAATTGTAATCCATTGACTAAACTAGATGTTATTTGTTTCGTTATTTCTGGGTCCACTGAAGACAAAGCCTCTCCTGCCCCCATCATATTGTTTAATGCATTTTTTACTGGTTCACGATTTAATTGTTCAACAGCTATTTTTGAAACATCTTCTTTTGCAGCAAGCAAGCTAATCGCTGCATCTAAAATCCCAGCTTGTTGCAACTGCGCTAATAGCTGCATCGTCTCTTCTACTGCTTCCCGGTTTTTAGCTAGCTCAGTTAACAGTTCATCTGTTAATTGTTGTTTCTTTTCTTCTTCTGTTACAACCTTCTTTTGGATCAACGTAATTTCTTTTGCCACTATCTCCGCCCCCTAATTCTGGTCCACAAGTGATACGTATTGTTTTCTTTGCCACTTTTGCTGAATTTCAACACCATTTTGTGGATGACGTTTTTTATCTCTCGGGTTTGAAAATGGTAATGGGCGTTTTCCCTTTTCACGTAATACGCGCATTTTCACCATTGTTTGTTTATAAGCTGGTGTACACGTATAAATGTCTGTTGCTGTTCCTGTTAAAATATTAATTGCCTCTTCATTTACTGTCGCATGCATCGGTAAATATAACTCATTTCCTGTTACACGGTCTGTAACAAGCGCTTGCACTTTAATCTTTCCGTACGGTGATGCTAATTCTACAAGACCACCATCCTTCACATGGCGCTTCTCGGCAAGTTCAGGCGAAATTTCAACAAACACTTCAGAGATTTTAGATAAAATTCCAGCCGATTTATTCGTCATATTCCCTTCATGGAAATGCTCTAACATACGGCCGTTATTTAATAGTAAATCATACTCATCTGGTGCTACAACTGGCGGTACCCATTCATCTAATGATAAACGTGCTAGTTTGTCTGGGAAGTTAAATCCATCTACATATAATAACGGTGTGTCACTACCATCATGGCTACCCCAACATAAACTATTCCAGCCTTCTAAACGGTCATACGTTGCTTGTGAGTACAACGGGGCAAGCGATGCAATTTCATCCATAATTTCACTTGGACTTCCATAATTCCAATCTCCACCCAGTGCACGAGCTACTTTTTGTAAAATCCACCAATCTGGCTTAGAATCACCAAGTGGCTTCAATACTTCATACAATCTTTGAATACGACGTTCTGTATTCGTAAACGTTCCTTCTTTTTCTAAGCTTGGTGCTGCCGGTAAAATAACATCAGCAAAACGAGCTGTTTTCGATAAAAACATATCTTGAACAACGAGGAAGTCTAAATTCGATAAAATATGTTGCACATGGTTGGCATTCGAATCTACTAAAGCCATTTCTTCTCCCATAACATACATACCACGCAGTTTTCCTTCTTCCGCTGCAAGTAACATTGCGATATTATTTAATCCCGGTTCTTTCGGAATAGTAGTACCATATGCTTCTTCAAATTTCGCACGATGCACATCATCTGAAACTGCTTGATAACCCGGAAGCCAGTTCGGTAATGTTGCCATATCACAAGCGCCTTGTACGTTATTATGCCCGCGTAACGGATACGCACCAGCACCAGGACGACGATAGTTACCTGTAACGAGAAGCAAATTTGAAATTGCTGCTGACGTTGTACTTCCTCCTGTATTTTGAGTTACACCCATTCCCCAAAGTACACAAGTACCATCTGCTTCATATACCATACGAGCCATTTCTTTTAACTGAGCTTTAGAAATCCCTGTAATTCCCTCAGTATAATCAAGCGTATATTTTTCTAGCATTTTGCTATATTCATCAAAATTCTTTACATTTTCAGCTATGAACTTTTTATCGTGCCATTCTTGATCAATAATGTATTTCGTTATCCCAGCAAGCCATACATAATCCGTTCCTTGACTCGGATGAACAAATATATCAGCACGCTCCGCCATTTCATGTTTACGAAGGTCTGCGACAATCAGTTTTTGTTCATGTAATTTATGAGCACGTTTCACTCTAGTTGCAAGTACAGGATGTCCTTCTGTTGGATTTGCACCAACAATAATAACAAGACCTGCCTCAGCAATATCTTTCACTGTTCCAGCATCTCCGCCCATACCGACAGTTTTAAATAAACCATCTGTTGCTGGAGATTGACAATAACGGGAACAGTTATCTACATTATTTGTTCCATATATTTGACGAGCTAGTTTTTGCATAAGATAGTTTTCTTCATTTGTTACTTTTGAAGAAGAAATAAACCCAAACGCATCGCTACCATATTCTAATTTAATATGTTGCATATTAGATGCAACAACTTCAAGAGCCTCTTCCCATGAAGCCTCAACAAACATATCCCCTTGGCGAATTAACGGCTTTGTAATACGCTCTTCACTGTTCACAAAGTCCCATCCAAATTTTCCTTTTACACATGTGGAAATACCATTAACCGGTGCATCTGAAACAGGTTGCACTTTTAAAATTTGACGATCTTTCGTCCATACTTCAAATGAACAACCTACACCACAAAATGTACAAACTGTTTTTGTCTTATTAATTTTCGTCTTACGCATCGCGGACTCTACTTCTGAAACTGCTAAAATACTGCTATATCCAGGCTCTACATCTTTTACAAAATCAATCATTGGATTTAGCACATCTGGTTTTAAACCAGTCATAAATCCAGCTTCTCCTATCATCGTTTTTTCCATTAATGCATTACAAGGACAAACTGTTACACATTGCCCACAGCTAACACAAGACGAGTCATTTATACTCACACCATTGTCCCAAATAACACGTGGACGGTCTAAACTCCAATCAATCGATAAAGTTTCATTCACTTGTAAATTTTGACATACTTCTACACATTGTCCACAAGCAATACATTGATTGGGATCATAACGATAAAAAGGATGAGACGTATCTACTTCACACGCACTTACTTTCGGTTCATATGGATATTTCTGTTCCTCAATTTCCATCATATGTACTGTATTATGGACTTTACAGTTACCATTATTGTTATCACATACTGTACAATACAATAAATGATTCTCTAATATTCGATCCATTGCCTCGGTCTGTGCCTCTTTAGCACGCTGTGATTGTCTTTCAATATGCATGCCCTCTTCTAACCTTGTTGAACAAGCACGCATTAACTTCCCATCTACTTCTACAATACATGTATCACAAGTTTGAATAGGATCTACCTCTGGTACATGACAAATTTGAGGATGTTCTAAATCACTTTCGTTAAATAATTGAAGTATCGTCTTTTCACCTGATGCGAAAAACTCTTTACCATCAACGGTTACACGGACTGTCTGCTCTGTCATAGTTTCCCCTCTCCTTACAACCAACTGTACAACATAGTTATGAATCCGTTTTCAAAACTGCGTTGCTTTACATATTTTTGCAGTGCCATGTTGAAATACTCTTCTTTTGAAGTCGATTCTAGATGTTATAAGGTATAACTACGAAAGCTCGAAAATGTTACTATTCTACAGCTCTATTATATCGTACATATTCAATAATAACCAAAATAATCTGTTATCTTCCTGCTAGTAGATGCTTTTATTTTTTCGATGTTTTATGATAAATATGGAGAAAAATACATATAAAGGGGAATTTAATATGGGGCCTATTCAAGAAACGTATACAATTGTACGCTACCAGTCTGGTACATTTTCAAAACAAACTGATGAGGTTGTTACAGAATCTCCTATTACAATTAAATTAAATAGCGAAGAATACGTAACAGTTGTATGCACTCCTAATTACATTGAAGATATGGTAATCGGTTTTTTAATTTCTGAAGGAATTATTTCTTCTTATAAAGATATTGAAGAATTATGGATTCAAAAAGAAAACGGAATTGTTCATGTAAAATCATCAAAAATTAATCCGCTCTATCAAACTTTATATAATAAACGGTACGTAACTTCTTGTTGCGGGAAAAGTAGACAAGGTTTTGTTTTCGTCAACGATGCAGCAAAAGCAAAAAAGTTACATGATATACATATAACTATTACTCCGGAAGAATGTTTTCACCTAATGACTTCCTTACAACAATCTTCAACTACATTTCGCCAAACGGGTGGTGTGCATAATACCGCTCTATGTGATCGAAAGAACATTCTTTTAGCAAGAATGGATATCGGAAGACATAATGCGCTAGATAAAATATACGGTCATTGTTTACGAAACAATATATCTGTTCAAGGGAAAATCATTGCATTTAGTGGCCGTATCTCATCTGAAATTTTGTTGAAAGTTTCAAAAATTGGTTGCGAAATTGTTCTATCTAAATCAGCTCCAACTAAACTAGCTCTGCAACTCGCTCATGATTTAGGTATTACCGTAGTAGGCTTTATTCGAAATGAATCTTGCAATATTTATACACATCCAGAACGAATTGATGGATACAAAATAAACGATTAAATACGTAACATAAAAAAATGACTCCTTTACAAAGGGGTCATTTTAGTTATAAAAATGTAACATATTAAAAACTTGAATAGTTAATGAAGTTAATATATAATTTCATTACATAAATAAAATGAAAACGTAGTAGCATAATCTTTTCATTCTTTTACAAATTAAGAAAGAATACTCACAGAATATATTTATAAAGTCAAACTACGCTTAATCTTATAACGTTAATAGATTAAATTTGGATTAACCAAGGAGGTTACAACTATGGAAATTCGCTTATTAACAACAGAGGATGCAGAAATATATTTAAAAATTTGTATGGACGGCTTAACGAAAAATCCTGAAGCTTTTAGCTCTTCTTACGAAGATGTTTTGAAACATGAAAACCCTGTCGCTGCCATGGCAAAACGATTAAGCAATCCGGATAAGTATACTCTAGGTGTCTTCAAAGATAATGATTTAGTCGGTATTGCTACTTTAGAAACAAAACCATTTATTAAACAAGAACATAAAGCGAAAATCGGTTCCGTTTTTGTTTCTCCAAAAGCGCGTGGCCTTGGTGCAGGACGAGCTTTAATTAAAGCAATTATTGAAAATGCCGATAAATTACATGTAGAACAGCTCATGCTCGATGTTGTTGCTGGAAACACTGCTGCCAAAAAATTATATGAGTCCCTTGGCTTCCAAACTTACGGCGTACAAGAACGTTCCTTAAAGCATAACGGCCAATATTGGGACGAAGAACATATGGTTTTATTCTTAAATAATTAACAATTCAATATAACTTTTCAAAAGCATCTTCTTATTAATAAAGATGCTTTTTTTTATTACAATAATGTAATTTTCATGTCACCTTTATCGATCGTTCCAATCCTTCCCATTCGTTATACTAAAAATATAAAGTGAAACTTTACTCAGGGAGGAGGAACCATCTCCCGTTGATTATTAAATGAACGTATAGCATGCAATTGATATGTAGAGGAGAATGTAACATGAAACAAAACAAACAAGCTATCTTTTTAATATTTGCTGCAGCAATTGTAACTTCTGGACTGGCAATTCTACCTTGGTTTATTATATAGAACACATTAAAAAAGCTTATTGCTTCTTAAGAAGCAATAAGCTTTTTTTCTATTATAAAATCCCGAAAAATTTATTTACACAACTTATCATAATAAGCATAGATACCGCAACACACATTACAATCGCATTACGATCTTGCTTTTCTTTTTGTAAAAGTTCTACTTTTTTACTCATGTGTACAATCCCCTTTATATTAAAAAAAGTGTGAGATAGGAAATTTTTCTTATCCGATGCGAGGTGAATACGAAAACCCTCTCTATCTCACATACACAATAGAATGGAATTGTCATTTTATAAATAAAATGACATGACGTTATGTCGCAACATAGGGTATTTGTGTCGCTACGTTTTCTATTATAAAAAATAGTTGTGCAAAACTAGTGCATTTTTTATGTCAATTGCCCTGATTGAAAAAATCAGCCATCCATTCAATCACATAAAAAGAGTTTTTTATTATTTTCATGTAAACTATACAAGTAGAATGAATAGTTTGGGGTGCACAAGATTATGGTGAAAATTTTATTAGTAGACGATGAAGAACGTATGTTACGATTATTAGATTTGTTCTTAAGCCCTCGTGGCTATTTTTGTATGAAAGCTACTTCTGGCCTTGAAGCGCTAGAATTAATCGAACAAAAGGACTTCGATATTATTTTACTAGATGTTATGATGCCGAATATGGATGGGTGGGATACTTGCTATCAAATCCGTCAAATTTCCAACGTTCCAATTATTATGCTAACAGCTCGCAACCAAAATTATGATATGGTCAAAGGCCTGACCATGGGAGCAGATGACTATATTACAAAACCATTCGATGAACATGTATTAGTCGCGCGAATCGAGGCTATATTACGTCGCACAAAGAAAGATGGCTTTGTTAGCTTCAATGGTATTGAGTGGGATAAAACAAAACATACTGTTATAGTTTATAATGAAAAAATCTCACTAACTCCTATTGAATTTTCGTTACTCGGACTATTTTTACAAAATACAAACCGTGCCTACAGCCGAGACGATTTAATCGAAAAGATTTGGGGCTATCAAACAGACATCGAATACAGAACTATCGATTCACATATTCGTAATATACGGGATAAGTTACGCAAAAAAGGATTTCCAGTTGAAGATTACTTAGAAACTGTCTATAAAGTCGGATATAAATGGAAAAATGAATAATTACTTTATATGAAATAAGGTATGGTGAGAAAATGAGCAAACTTTCCCTTAAAGTTGGGACATACTTTTTAATATTAGCTTTATGTATTGAGACAATCGCTTTCGTATCTTTTTATAAAAGTCTTTCAAAAATGCGTGTTGAAGAGGAAACCGTTGCTCTTTTAGAGAAAGGAAATCGCTATCGTGATACGATTGAACGGCGTGCAAAATGGAGCAAATACGGCAAATACGCTGAGAAAAAAAAACGTACTGAACATCTCAACCGTCCTGCCTCTTCCGGCTTCTCTATTGAAGATGCCGCTGAAGATTTAATGGAAACAGAAGCACTTACTAATTCTGATATAGCCATTGTTATAACTGACAGTAATGGAAAAATCACTTCGGCCTCAGAAACAGTAACAAAAGATATGCAAAAACAACTTCATTGTAAGCTCCCCCCCATTAAAAAGGGTGGATTAATCGTAGAAAAGAATTGGAAAAACTCAAAATTCATCTCAACAGTAACACCAATTGACACAAAAGACTTTCAAGGCAAATTACACATGTTCTTAAAAACATCCTTCTTAGAAAATATGCTCCTTAAACTCATGAATCAATTCATTATCGTGAGTATTTTAACACTTATTTTAACAACTATTTCTGTCTTTGTTTTTTCTCGAGTTATTACAGATCCTCTTATAAAGATGAAAAGAGCAACAGAAAAAATGTCAAAATTAAATAAACCAATTCAATTAGGGATTAAACGAAATGATGAACTTGGAAGTTTAGCCAAAACCATTGAAGAACTGTCTAGTGAGCTTACGTATATGAAAAAAGAGCGAAACGAATTTCTTGCCAGTGTAGCGCACGAGTTACTAACTCCACTAACTTATATGAAAGGTTATGCAAAAGTGGCAAAGAGGGATTCTTTAACGAAGGAAGAACGTGAAGAGTATTTACAAATCATCGAGGATGAAACCGATAGTGTAACTGATCTCGTACAAGATTTATTTATGCTCGTACAATTAGAGCAACATCAATTCGTTATTAAAAAACAAAAAATGCTCCTTAGGCCATTTTTAGAACGAATGGTTGAAAAAACAAAAACAACATTAACCAACAAACAAATAGAAATTCATGTATACTGTAAAAATGATTTAGAAGTTTGTATAGATGACAGGCGTATGGAACAAGTGTTGTTAAATTTATTGCACAACGCTTATCAACATTCACCAGAAAACACTTCTATAACAATACGTGTACTATCGAGTACGAATACTTTTACAATAAGTGTACAAGATGAAGGTGAAGGTATTCCTGAAGAAGATATCCCACATGTTTTCGATCGCTTTTACCGTGTCGATAAATCCAGAACACGAGCTACAGGAGGAAAAGGTATCGGACTGGCTGTTGCAAAAGAAATTGTAGAACTTCATAATGGTTCTATTGAAGTTAAAAGCGAATTAGAAGTCGGAACAGAATTTATAATTGAATTACCATTTGAATAATATATGCGTGAAATCACCAGTAGTAGTCAACACTACTGGTGATATTTTATTTATAAAACCAACTATTATAAGCTAAGCTTTTGAAATTATTCTTATTTCAATATAAAATATAAATACATTTGTCAAAGAATTGGAGGGTGATACAATTGGATATCCATGTATTAACAAAAGACGAAGCAGAAATTTACTTAGAACTTCGAGTAGAAGGATTAAAACAAAACCCGGAAGCTTTCAGTTCTTCTTATGAAGATATTATTAATAAAGAGTGTGCTATTGAATATAAAGCCCAAAAATTAGCACAAGATGAGAACTATACACTAGGTGCATTTAAAGATGGAAAATTAATCGGAGTTGCAACACTGGAAACGAAACCATATGTAAAACAAGAACATAAAGCGAAAATTGGTTCAGTATACGTTTCTCCAAAAGCACGCGGACTTGGAGCGGGAAAAGCACTTATTAAAGAATGTCTTGAGCTTGCTAAATCTTTAGAAGTAGAGCAAGTTATGCTTGATGTTGTTGTCGGAAACGATGGTGCAAAAAAACTTTATGAGTCATTAGGATTTAAAACATTTGGTGTGCAAGAACGCTCATTAAAATATAACGGACAATATTGGGATGAAGAGCATATGGTTCTTTTCCTAGATGAAGAAAAATAACAAAAAAACATCCTCCATTTATGAGGATGTTTTTTACTTTCTTGTAAACCATGCTGTATATAATAATTGAATGGCCTCTTCAATTTCTTCCTCTAATAAAGTCGCAAATCCAAGTAATACTGTACTTTTTGGAGAAGTCCCTTCCTTATAATACATCGAAACAGGATACACTTTAATACTCCTTTCAGCTGCAGCTTCCATTAATTCTTTCTCTTCCATCCCATTATGCACTTTTAATAAAATATGTAGGCCGGAATCTTCCCCTATTACTTCAATGCGATTAGAAAAATATTTTTCTATTACCGAAACAAGACGGTCTCTCTTCTTTCGGTACACAACACGCATTTTATGAATATGCTTTTCCCAATGCCCGTCATTTAAAAATTTCTTAATGATCTCTTGATCCATTCTTGAAACGCTTTGTGTGTAAAATAAATATTGCTCTTGATACTGTTTAATGAGCTGTTTTGGCAACACCATATAACTCATCCGTAATGATGGCAATAGCGCTTTAGAGAGCGTCCCCATATAAATTACTTTCCCATCTCTATCTAACCCTTGCAGCGCCGGAATCGGCTTTCCTGAATAGCGGAATTCACTATCATAATCATCTTCAATAATATATCTTCCTTCTTCTTTTTTCGCCCATTGTAAAAGCTGCATTCTTCTCGTAATTGGCATAATCATCCCGCAAGGAAACTGATGCGAAGGTGTAACAAATACAACATTTGCATGGCTATCAGTTAACTGTGACATACAAATTCCATCTCCATCTAAAGATAACATTTGGACATTTTGTTCCCCTTGCTCAAAAACAACCATTTTCCGATGGTACCCAGGATTCTCAACCGCATAACGACTTCCCTTTAACAGCTGAAATAACATTTTTACTAATATTTGCGTACCCGCTCCTATTACAATTTGACTAGCTACGCATCGTACACCTCTAGATTCATACAAATAGCTCGCGATTGCTTCTCGTAAACTTACCTCCCCTTGCGGATGTCCAATAAAAAGTAAATCTTTATTTTCAAATTGCCATACCTCGTTCATAATTTTTCGATATACACGAAACGGAAAAGTATTAGTATCAACACCCGTTTGAGTGAAATCAAATTTATACTTCTTATCTTGAAAAGGCGCTTCTCCTATTACCTCTTCACTGCCTTCCACATGAATCATTTGCTCGACTTCACATACAAAATAACCTTTTCTAGAAATCGACTCAATATATCCTTCGGCAAGAAGTTGCTCATAAGCAGCTTCAACTGTATTTTTACTCACTTGTAAATATGTCGCCAGCTTCCTCTTAGCCGGTAATTTCGTAAAGGCTGGAATCGTTCCATCTTTAATCTCTTTTTTTATATACTCATACAATTGTACATACAATGCTGTCTTACTATTTGCATTCAAATTAGGCGTTAGTTCTAACACAACATCTGACCCCTCCTAAAAACACATAACTGATACTTTTTACAGTATCAGAAGTTCTATATAATTCCTTTTATCATGTAACACATTAATAATCAAATACTAGAGAGGAGATGCATGATAATGAACAATGGTAGACGCCTTGGACTTATGATGATTATTACAGGAGCTACCCTATGGGGATTATCTGGTCCCATGATTCAGTGGCTATTTCAACATACTAACGTATCATCAATTGATTTTTTAACAATTCGCCTGTTACTCGCAGGAATATTCATTTTATCTTTCTTGCTTATTAAAAACCAAAACATATTTCACATTTGGAAACATCCTAAACACTTTATACATCTTATAATTTTCTCTATTCTTGGCATGCTTGGTGCGCAGTACGCTTTTATCGAAACAGTTCATATTAGTAATGCCGTAACGGCAACACTATTTCAATTTCTAGGTCCTGTTCTTATTACTATTTACGTTGCGTTTGAGCAAAAGAAATTCCCTGCTTCTATGCAAATACTCGCAATTATAACTGCTCTAACAGGGACATACTTTATTATTACAAACGGTTCAATTGAAAATATTATTTTATCTAAAGCAGCTATTACTTTCGGCCTATTAACAGCGATTGGCTTTGCGTTTTATACCCTTCATCCGGCTTCTCTTATTAAAGACTGTGGAACAACTATAGTAATAGGCTGGGGGATGTTAATTGGAGGGATTGCACTGCTTATTTGTAATCGTCCTTTTGGATGGAATCAGATTTCACAGACTTTCACACTTCAAACTTTTTCTATGCTTATTCTTATCATTATAAGTGGCACTCTTTCTTTCCTTCTTTATATCGGGAGTCTTAAATATTTAGCAGCAACAGAAACAAGTATTTTATCTAGCATTGAACCACTTGTAGCTGCCATCGTTTCAATCGCTTGGCTTAATGAATCTTTTGGAGCATATCAATTATTAGGCGGAGTATGTATCGTTCTTTCTGTTATTTTCTTAACAATGCCTCAAAAAGAGAGAGAACCAACCTTTTCAACTGAACAAATATAGAAAATGTCAAAAGAGGTCGTACAAAACTTACGACCTCTTTTTATGATTTAAAGGAATTGTCTCGTCTTCTAGCAAATACAATTACACTAACAATAAAAATTAGGAGTGTGGCACCATGAAAAAAATCGGAACTATGCTACTTTTCTCCTTCCTCATTACTGGCTGCGCGCAAGTGCAGCCAGATTCAAATGTACCTAAAAAAGAAGTACTAGAAACGTCATCCTCTCAAATTAACGCACCTTCCTTTTTTCATCTTAGTGTCTTAAAAGATGTAAATTGGGAAGAAGCGCCATCATTCGTAGAAGGAAAAATACCGTTAAAAGGCATTGAAGGAAAAATTGCAATGGCTGATAGCTCTATTATCGCAAATGAACAAAATGAAATAATGTGGTTCTTCCTAGATCCTGAAATGCCAACTGGAAAACTATCTATTATCGCGTTAAAACAAGGAACTACAACTCCAACACCAGTACTCTTTCAAAAAGAAAATTCCAAACAAATTTGGACTACTTCAAATACAGTCGATACAATCATAAAGGAACTCCCTCTCGTAATGTCACTACCTTCATCTGGATTATGGGTATTAAACTTATATGTGAATGAAAGATATTATGATCAATTTGTAATCAATGCCGAGTAAATACACTTCTTCATTATTTTGATTTCTTATCTCCAAAAAAGCAGTGCCTTAAAGGCACTGCTTTTGACTATTTATAACTTGGCATTTTCGTAATTTGCGCCACCCCTGATTCAATGGCTGCTTTTGCTACTGCTTCTGCAACACTTGGAACAACTCTTTTATCTAATGGATTTGGAATTACATAATTCGCATTACGCTCTTCGTCCGTAATGATGTTAGCGATTCCATATGCTGCCGCTAATTTCATCTCTTCTGTAATATCTGTCGCACGTACATCTAACGCACCTCGGAATATACCAGGGAACGCCAATACATTATTTACTTGATTCGAATAATCAGAACGCCCAGTTCCTACTACAGCCGCCCCTGCTTCTAATGCATCCTCTGGAAATATTTCTGGAATTGGATTCGCCATTGCAAACACAATTGGTTTCTCATTCATCGTCTGTACAAGTTCTTTCGTTAATACGTTAGGGGCAGATACACCAATGAAAATATCAGCCTGATGAATCGCTTCCTTTAATGTTCCACGTACGTATTCTCGATTTGTCTTCTTTGAAACCTCGATTTGTGCTTCGTTCATCCATGTTTCACCTTCACAAACAATACCTTCTAAGCTAACTAACGTAATATGTTTTGCACCAGCTTTTAATAATAATTTTCCAATTGCAATTCCTGCCGAACCCGCACCGTTAATACCAATTTTCACATCATCTATTTGTTTACTTACGACTTTTAATGCATTAATAACGGCTGCTAAAACGACAATAGCCGTCCCATGTTGATCATCATGGAATATAGGAATATTCGTTTCTTCTTTTAAGCGCTTTTCAATTTCAAAGCAACGTGGTGCTGCAATATCTTCTAAATTAATTCCTGCAAATGTAGGTTCTAAATTTTTCACAAGGGTAACGATTTCATCCACATCCGTCGTCCCTAAACATAACGGGAAAGCATCTACATTCGCAAACTTCTTAAATAAAATACTTTTCCCTTCCATAACAGGCATAGCCGCTTTCGGTCCAATATTCCCTAAACCAAGTACTGCTGTTCCATCTGAAACAACTGCAACCATATTTCCTCTTGCTGTATAGTCATACGCTGTTTCTTCATCTGCCGCAATTGCTTTGCAAGACTCAGCTACCCCTGGTGTATAAGTCAGGCTTAAATCATCCGCTGAATTTACTTCTACTTTACTTGTAATCTCAATTTTCCCCACTAATTCTTTATGCAATAATAATGATCTTTCATTAATTTGACTTTCTAACATACTTATAATCTCCCCTTAATTTGACAAGCTAGCTATACGAATATAGCTAGCTTGTTTGATCATGAAAACATTTTCAATAAAATTGTTGCTGTTACGACCACTGCTGCCCCGCCTAAACGCGTTGAAATTTGCGCAAACGGCATTAATTCCATACGATTTGAAGCTGATAAAATAGCAACATCGCCAGTTCCACCTAAACCACTATGACACCCAGTTACAATCGCTGATTCAACTGGATACATTTTCATCACTTTCCCTACAAGAAAACCTGATGCTACCATTGTAAGAACAACTGATGCACAAACAACAACATATCCTACAGAAAGAACTGCTGCTACGTCTTTTAACGGAATATATAGCAATCCTAAACCGACCATTAATGGCCAAGTGAAGTTCTTTGAAATAAATTTATATAAGTGGAATGCTCCTTGCTCCATTTTTGCTGGCATTAATTTAAAGTATTTCACAAGTGCTGCTGAAAAAATCATAATGATTGCTCCTGGAATACCAATAAACTTAGAAGCGAATCCTCCGAAAATAAAGAATGTACATGCAATCAATAACCCTGCTCCCATTAATGAGAAATCAATTGGTTTTTCTACATTTTGCCCTTTTAATAACTCTGCTTGATTATCTGTTTTTACTAATACACCATTCCCACTAAGTTCAGGTCTCTTCTCCCCTAAACGTTTCATATAGCCTGCGCTTACGATCGCAAACATATTCCCGATAATAGCCGCAGGAATAAGCTGTGATACAAATGTTGCTGATGATTCGTTTAAAATATCACCGTAAGCTAGCGACAATGGTAAAATTCCTTCTCCAATACCACCACTCACAATTGGTACGATGATAAAGAAGAATGTCTGCTTCATTTCAAACCCAAATAGTGAACCTACTAATAAGCCTACTGCGATAGAAGCTAATGTTCCTACTACTAAAGGAATAAACATGCGAACGAAACCTTGTACTAGCACTTTACGATTCATTCCCAAAATACTTCCTACTACTAAACAAGAAATATATAAATATAAAAAATTCGATTTTTTCAT
Organism: Bacillus cereus group sp. BfR-BA-01316; assembly: GCF_022664195.1. Classification (NCBI taxonomy): domain Bacteria; kingdom Bacillati; phylum Bacillota; class Bacilli; order Caryophanales; family Bacillaceae; genus Bacillus; species Bacillus cereus group sp. BfR-BA-01316. Next base: position 26,628 of record NZ_JAKUGX010000022.1, on the reverse strand, counting down.
TAACATAGTCGCAGCTTCCATTGAAGCTGGATTCATCCAGTTGAAAAATACAAGTAACGATGGAATAAATAATGAAAGAATTGCTGGGCCACCGATGTTTTTTAGAATTGGAATTCTCATCCCAATGTCACCTAAGAAAATACCCATAATCATAATAACTGCAAATCCACCAATCATATCTGCTGGTAATTTATTATATACAGATGCCCCATAAATAATAGCAGCCAATACTACATATAACGGTAAAGGTATTACACCGATTTTTACATTCATAATTTTAGAAGCGAACGATTCTCTTTGTACCTCATTCCCCTCAGAAAATGATACCGCTTCCACATTCTTTTGAATTCCCATATGGCACCTCCTTGTTTTCTTAATAACAATATTAAAACGCTTTCAATAGTAAAAATAGTTTTTGTAAGTTTTGTAACTACTTTTGTAATTAAAAAAAGTATAAGCGACCTATAATAAGTCGCTTATACGTAAAAGTCTATTTTGTTTTGGTCAATACACCTTAATTTACTTACAGGCCTTCCAACATGCTGATACACCATTTCATTCTCTAACACTCCAATTTCAGTCAAAAACATTACATATTTTCGAATAGAAACTCTTGAAACCCCTACTAATTTCGCCATTTCATCTGTTGTAAATGCTTGTCCATGAAGCGATTTGATTTGCTGCCAAATTAGTTGCAGCGTTTGCTTTGTTAATCCTTTCGGAAGCTCTTTATAGACAGAGGACTCTCTTTTTTCTTTTTGTAAAATTAGCGAATCTAATTCCGATTGACTAATTTTTTGTTGATCTTTCATAAAAGTAAGTTTTTCTCGATATACAGTTAATGCCTCTTTAAAGCGTTCAAATGTAAATGGTTTAATTAGATAGTCTACAACTCCATATTGTAATGCTTTTTTGATACTTCCCATATCATGCACAGCTGAAATCATCATAATATCAATTTCTTTTTCTTGATTCCGAATATACATTAAAAGCTCAAATCCAGTCTCCTCAGGCATAAAAATATCAAGTAATATGAAATCTACTCGTGACTTCTCTAATACTTCTATCGCCGATTTTACTGAGTTAACTGCATGGACAAGTTCAAACCCTCCCACTTGCTCTAAATAATGCGTATTTAACATCGCAACCATCGGATCATCTTCTACAATCAAAACTTTGATCATCTTATCTCTCATCCCTACTTTTAGGTATTTCAATCGTTATTGTCGTTCCCGTTCCTAACAATGAATGAACATAAATTCCCCCATTTATTCGCTGTATGCTTTCCTTTACGAGATGCAAACCATACCCCCGATTATCACCCTTTGTGGAATAACCTTTTATAAATAATGCATCAATTTCATCTTCTTTTATGCCTTTCCCTGTATCTTGTACTGTAATAATTAATGTATCCCCATATTGTATTCCAACTTCAACCTGTTTCTTCTCACAATTCGTCACTGCATCTAATGCATTATTAATTAAATTTCCGACAATGGTGATCAGTTCATGAATGATACGTTCATCATATATTTCTGGTAAGTAAGAATCTTCTTTTATAATTAACTTTATATTCTTCTCTCTAGCATAACTAAGTTTACCTAGTAAAAATCCAGCAAATACTGGGCTTTTAATTTTTTTCATAACCCCCCCAATTTCATATTGATGCTCTGATACCATACTACTTACATATTTCTGCAATTCTTCATACTGTTTCATATGTGTTAACCCTAATACGACATGCATTTTATTCATAAATTCATGAGATTGAGCCCGTAATGCTTCCGCATATAGCCTAATACCAGTTAATTCTTCTGCTAATTTTCTAATTTCTGTTTTATCACGAAATGTTGCAATCGCGCCAACTATTTCTCCTTTTACATATAAAGGAACACGATTAGTAACAATCGTAATTCCATAAATATTTTGTTCTTCGTTTAATTGTACCTCTCCTGTTTGCAACACTTCTTTTATACGTGAATTTGGCATATACAATTCAACATCTTTACCAATAAAATCTTCTTCAAGTCCACTTTTCTTAAATAATCGTTTTGCCTCATTATTTATTAAAGTTACATTCGCCTCTTTATCTACAGCAATAATACCTTCTTTCACCGAAAGCAACATCGTATTTCTTTCTTCAAGAATTTTTGCTATCCTATGCGGCTCAAGACCAAATAAACTTTTCTTTATATGTCTAGCTAGCAATATCGCCCCTATAATGCCAACTAATACTCCAACTCCAACACCGATATACATAATATATCTACTTTCCTTAACTCGCTCTTTTACATTATCTGCTGAAATTCCAACCGCAACCGCTCCAAGTTGTTCCCCTGTTTCAGAAAAAACCGGCACAAATACTCTCATAGAGATCCCTAAAGTTCCTTCTGCTAGCGACACATGTTCCTTTCCCTTCAATGCCGTTCCTTCATCTCCTCCAATGAAATGTTGCCCTATTTTTTGAGGATTGGGGTGAGATTTCCGGATTCCATTCATATCCATAACTACAATAAATTGAACATCTGTACTCTTTAATAGCTTATTTGTATACACCTGAATCAAGGAGGTATCTACCTTCCCCGCCAACCCATCAATTACAATAGAATCATTCGCCACAATACGTGCAATCGTTTTTGCCTTCTCAGCCTGACTATCTTCTGTCGCCCGTTCAACATTATGGCTAATTAAAATATCTGTTACGAGTAAAGAAAAAATTACAACTGTACACACTAATAATGTAATCGTTTTCCATAAATTCCATAGTTTTTTTCTTTTTCTCATTCCTTCAATTGCTCCCCTAGTTATTAAATAGAAAAATAAGTAAGGTGGTATCATTTTCACCTTACTTATTTGCTGTTATTATACTTTAAATTTACAGTCATTTCTTATAGTTCTTTTCTTCTTCCATCAAATTAACTTATTCTTCTACAGCCGCTGCACTCTTCGTTATTTCACCAACTTAGGAAACAATATATAATAATAACATGTATTATTTTGCTCAATTATGCATTTCTGCATATTTAGTTATTTTTAAAAAGATTAACTTACAGAATAAGAGAACCCCATATAGAAGTTCTCTCGTTTCATATCACTTTCGCTTCTTAAAAACACCTTTTACAAAACTTTCTTTATGATCCATGTACTTCTTTATCCCGACTGAATGCTTCTTAGCATAATCTAATTTTAAATTTTTGTACTCCACTTTCGCTTCCTCATTGGCATTCAAATAATCTCTGAAGAAGATTAAATCATTCCAAATCCCTTTTTCATACTCTACTAAATGGATATAATGTGTGCGTTTTTGAAAAGTAGAATCAGTAAACTTTTCAAAGACAATTTCACCAGGTCGTTCCACCTTTAATTGTAAAAATCCTATAGATTTAAAACCATCCGTAATACACTTTTCTACTGCATTAAAATCCTCTACAGCTACTAATATGTCTATAACTGGCTTGGATACCATACCTTCAATAACTGTACTACCAATGTGTTCTATACGATTCGCCTCTATATGCATATTTTCTTGTATTTCATGTTTCACTTTAGAAAATTCTTTTTTTCCATTCATCTGTATAAGTCACTATTTTAATTTCGTCACCCGTTATGCCTAATTTATTTTGAGCTTTTCACATAACTAATCGCTTGGCTCCCCATTTGTACCCACGCCTTTTCAAAATCCGCTCTCGATACACTAATATTCGGGCGTTCATTAAGTGGATCTTGAATATATACAGACTCCTTATCATATCCAACAAGAACAACACAATGTTCATTATAAGTAATAGAAACATCCCCACTATTTGTTTCCCATATAGTAAATTCATCCTCATCTAATGGGGCATATGTTGCATTCGTAATCATTACTACCGGTTGCCCATTATTTACACTCTTATAAAGTTCTCCTATACTCTTCCCTGTTAAGTCCACAGCTTCACTCGGTAAATATTTTTTCGCTAATTGAAAAAGTGGTCCATGATATACACCATATCCCGATTCAGAAAACGTATAAATGTTCCCAACAAATCCTTCATTCGGATTTCCTCTTACACCATCGTCTAAAAAATCAACTTTTTTTATTTCATTTGCCAATTTCATCTTATCTACAGAAACACCTGCGTATTGTAACATCATCGTTAAACTTGTTACTTCGCAGCCTCTATCTAGCTCTGGTAATTGCTGAATTAAAGGCACATTTGATAACATGACTTTTTCATCTTTATTAATAAACTCTATTCGTTTTTGACTTTGTATACTTGAGAATAGTAATCCCTTTATTTTCTCCACATACGCTGTAATCCCATTTGTATATGCACCCCATATTCCTATACATAGGACGGCCATACATATATACCACTTCCATTTTCGTATCACTCTCACGCCCTTTTTAATTCGTTAAATACGAATAAAATGCATCGGCATCTGTTTGAACCATAGGAACAAACTTAAGCTCTTTTCCCTTTTCAGGTTGTTCAAGATTTATCTTCTCCGCTAAATCTTGAATATTCAAATTCGCTCTATCCATACCAAGCTCATCTGCTATTTCTATTACCTTTTGCTCATTTATTTCTCTTAATACTTGATATATATCTTTGCCATATAAATCAATATGATATTTTTTTGCTTCTTCCTGCACTTTTTGTTCGTACACTTCTTGTGCTAACTCTTCCATATCTTTTCCTTGTTGAGCAATACCTAGCTTTTCTGCTTCTTCTCTAACTTTCGTTCCGTAGATTTCTTCCTCAATCTCTTCTATTTCTTTTCCTTCAGTTGAAACACCAAGCTTTTCTGCTTCATTATTAATTTTAATCTTATTAATTTGATCAATTAAACTTACAATCGACGTATTCTCTATAGATATTCCTAATTTCAATGCTTCTTGCCTCACTTTTGTTTCATAAATTTCTTCTGAAAGAATTCCAACATCTTTTCCTTCTGCCGAGATACCTAATTGATCAGCTTCTCTTCCTACTTCCGTCTCATGAATTTCTTTTTCTAACGTAATTTGTTCTTTACCATCCGTTTCAATGCCTAACTTTTCCGCCTTTTCTTCTGTATGCATTGCATGTATTTTCCCATCATTTAATTGTTCTTTACTACGCTGCGTGTAATCTGTCTTTCCTTTTGTCATTCCAGAAGGAGAGGCACCCCCTAATATACTTAAACTCATTACTCCAATAGCGAATACCGTCATCATTTTCTTTTTCAAGACTTCTTCCTCCCTCTCACGCTTTCTTTTTCCATCTTCACCATAATTTTTCCAATACTATACATCAACTTCATCACTGTTAGAAATAACAGTATGATTCATCTAATTCATTCAAAAAACATCTACTCCAGCGTCTCTTTCTATTACAAGTTTCCATGATGTAATACATGCTACAAGTTATTCCTTAACTTTCCCTTAAAAAAGACGACCTTGTAAAAACAAGATCGTCTTCTCACTTATAATCTTTGATTTTTTGGGAAAATCACTTCAAAACAAGTTCCTTCTCCCCATTTGCTCTCTGCCGATATTTTCCCATAATGCTTTTCTACAATCCAATTAGCGATTGAAAGACCTAATCCCGCTCCTTCTGATGGACTTCTCGCTTTATCTCCTTGATAAAAACGATCAAATAACTTTGGAATATCCCCTTCTTTAACTCCTATCCCGTTATCTTTCACTTGTATGCGAATTGAACTACTCGTTTGCATACAATTAATTTGAATATGTCCACCTTCATTCGTATACTTCATCGCATTATCTAGCAATATAACCATCAATTGATGGATTCTCTCTCTATCGCCAATAAACGATATGTCACGTTCTACTTTTAATAGCATCTCTTTTTCTTGATAAGAAGCAATTTCTTTATATGGATCTATTATTTCTTCTAACAATTTATCCAATTCAAATATTTTCTTATCCATCTCGATTTGATTAGAATCCGAACGTGCTAACAATAATAAATTAGCTACGAGCTTCGATAACCGTCTACACTCCTTTGAAATCGTAGAAATATCCATCGCTTTTTCTTCTATCGTAGCGGATGGTGATTGGAATAACACATCCGTTTTTGATTGAATAACTGCAAGCGGTGTTCTTAATTCATGTGATGCATCTGAAACGAATTGTTGCTGTTTTTCCCATGAATTTTGAATAGGTATGAGCGCTCTACCAGCTAGGAAAAAACCGATACCAATTGCACATAGACTTCCTATGCTACAGCCAATAACGAGAATTAAAAATAAAGTATTTAGCATCTCTTCTTCAGCTGTTGTATCACGTACGATTTGAACTATTTTCCCATCTTTTTGAAACGAAAATGTTCTAAAATATTTGCCTTGCACTTCGATATCTTGTACGGATTCTAACTTTTTGGGATAAAACTTCTCTAAATGTTCTTCAAAAGTGGGACGAAGTTTACGATTATCAACATCTACTTCTACCGTTTTTCCAATCCAAGTTAACTGGACTACCCGCGGATCTCCAACCGGATTTTTTTCCATAAATTTCCTACGAGGAATTTTATCATCTAATCTTTCTCTATATTGAACCGTTTTTTCTATAGATCTATTTACTTCATTATAAGTACGTTTATATGTGTATGCATAAATAATACTGCCTAAAACTCCTATTAATAGGATAAACACTAACGAATTTAATATAGTCAGACGAATGCGTGTTTTTTGAAACATACTTCCTTTTTTCATTGTTCTTTTAATATATATCCAATACCTCGAACGGTTTGAATATCTTTCTGATAACCGAATGGTTCTAATTTTTTACGTAAATGATGCACATACACTTCTACAATCGCTACTGTCGTATCTGAATCAAATCCCCAAACACGATCAAAAATTTGTTCACGCATTAAAATCTTACCGCTATTCTGAATGAGGTACTCTAGAAGTTCATACTGTTTTAAAGTCAACTTAATTGCTTGTCCATCTACTTGTGCATCTTTATCTTTTCCAAACAGTTCGATCCCTTTATAACGAATTGTCTGCTTTGTTGTTAAACTACCACTTCGTCGTAATAAAGCACGAATTCTCGCTTTTAATTCCGGTGCTTGAAATGGCTTAACGAGATAGTCGTCTCCACCAAAATCCAATCCTTTCACCCGGTCTTCCAAAGAATCCCTCGCTGTCAAAAACAGGACTGGCGTTTCAATCTTTTCATCACGTATTTTTTGAATCACTTCAAATCCGTCCATTTCTGGCATCATCACATCAAGTAGGATTGCATCATAAATGTTTTGCAGTGCTAAAAATAATCCATCTTCTCCATTCAACGCTGTATCTACTTCAAACTCATCACGTAAGATTTGGACAATAGACTCTAATAAAGAAGCATTATCTTCTACTACAAGTAAGCGCATATTCTCACCTTCCACAATCTATTTCAACTCTATTTATTATTACATTTCTTCTCTTCATAACGAAAGAATGTAATCATATTATGTAATTTTATTTTCGAATATTTCCTTCTAAGGTTTTGCTTGATATAGAATTTTGAACCTTTATTATAAAAGCTCTTTCTTAAATTTTGCTTAATAAAAAATTGAAAGAAATAAGATTTCCCTTATCTCTTTCAATTTTTTACTACATACACCTTTTTACTCGGCAACTCCAAACAATTTAACTGCCCACCATACACAGACCCGCCATCAATTCCAATAATACGATTACTACCAAAATATACTCCGCAATTTCCATTACCATGAAGCGTCTTCGTTTCCGTATGGCCAAATACAACAACCTTTTCGCCACTATATCCACTATGAAACTCATTACGGATCCACATTAACGTGTACGGTTCAGATTCAGAAACTCGTTTCATCGGCTCAACACCAGCATGTACAAATATATACTCTTCTGTTTCAATGTAATGATCTAGTTCTTGAATAAACTTTACATGTTCTTCTAATACATGAGATTGTAAAACCGGCTTTTGGAAGTCCTCCTCATTAACCGCAATATCTTCTTCTAGGAATCCATAGCTATATAATGTTTTATCGCCACCATTTCTTTTTACCCAATGATTCCATGAACGTTCCTCATCTGTCGTTAACGCTTTAATCATCATATCCTCATGATTTCCCTTTAAAACGAAAGCTCCCTCTTTTTTTAACTCTTTCACCTTTTCAATTACAGCACATGCATTTGGACCCCGGTCCACATAATCCCCTAATAAAATGAGCTGATCCTGTTTCGCGTCGTATTGAGCTTCTTTCAATAATTTCTCGAACTTTTCTATTTCTCCATGAATATCACTAATAACAAGTATTCTCCTCATTTCTTCCCCTTCTTTCTAAACCACTCTCTTTCTAATTATAGATCAAACCAGCAGAAATTTCTGAATCCTAATCCGAAATATCATTTCTTACAAATAAAGCTATTACCCTTACAACAATGTAAGTCTCTTGTCATCCAATTCGATAGTTGTAATTACTACATTTCCTTATACTTAAGGTAAGAAATGAAACAAAAAACAAGGAGAGATGAGATATGAAAAAAGTGATGGAAGTTGTAGTAGCGGTGGCAGAGGTTTTCGTAAATGGCAAACAAGTTGCAATGGAGTTAAACAAATAATGAAAAAGACAAGATTCATTCTAGACCCTTTACTCATATAAAAGAGATAAGAGTTCCTCATTTCTTTGATCCCTTATCTCCCTGTAAAGAAAGCCGTATCCTTTTTAAGGATACGGCTTTCTTTTATTTTTGACTTGTACGAGTTGAAATACTAATTGCTCTATCTGTTGCTTTTGCAGCTTCATCTAATGCTTCTTTACTATTTTTCCCGTCATACATTGCTTCTAATGCTTTTACAACGGCATCTCGTGATTCTGGAAATACACTAATTAATGCCCCTTGAGTTGCTGGAGATTGCTTCGTCGCTTGTAGTTGTTCTACCGTTACTTTTAGCTGTGGATATTTTTCGTATTGCTCTTTTACTAACGGCTCATTATATGCATCTGGATTAATTGAGAAATACCCTGTTGCTGTATGCCATTTCGCTTGTACGTCTGGTTTCGTTAAATATTTCATAAAGTCCCAAGCACCTTGCTGCGTTTCTTCTGAAACCATATTCGTCATCCATAATGATGCTCCGCCAATTACAACACCATTTTGTTTCGTATCTTCTGGATATGGAATATATGCAACACCAACATTAAACTTAGATGCATCAATTAAATCACGAACACCAGCTGAAGAATCTAAATACATAGCAACTTGTCCAGATTGGAATGCGGCACGAATATCATCCCAACTTGCTCCATACTTTCCGAGTGTACCGGCCTTATTCAATTCATCTAACATCCCAAATACTTTTTGACCTTCTTTTCCGTTAAATACTGCTTTCGTAGCTGCATCTTTACGTCCATTCTCTTTATCTACATATAGACCGCCTTGTGTCGCCAATAATTCTTCAAAGAACCAACCATAGTTCAGCATAGAGAATCCATATTGTTTTACATTTCCGCCCTCTTTAATCGTTAACTTCTTCGCTGCTTCTTTTAATTCTGCATATGTTTTTGGAGCTTTCTCCGGATCTAACCCAGCCTTTGCGAAAGCATCTTTATTATAAATTAATACTGGTGTAGATGAATTAAATGGCATAGAGTACATTTTTCCATCAACTGAATAATAATTCGTAATTGCTTTTTCTAATTTTGATGTATCGTACTTATCTTTTTTAATCCAGTTATCAATAGGCGTAATCTTTTTGCTATCAATCATATATTTCGTTGTAATTTCACTTGATTGAACAAGAGCTGGTGCTTCTTTCGTTGCAGCTATCGTTTTGAACTTCGTTAAAGACTCTTCGTATGTTCCTTGAAACTCTGCCTTTATCTCGTATTTATTCTGTGACTTATTATAGTCTGCAACAAGCCCATCTAGCACACCTTGTGTTTTTCCACCCATCGCATGCCAGAAGCGAATTACAGTTTTATCACCATTTTTTTCAACAGGAGCTACTTTTTCCTGTGCTTCAGATTTCCCCTCTGTTTTACTACTTGAACAAGCTGCCCCAGTTAACGCCATTGTGGCTGCCATCAAAAGAACAGCACTTTTTTTCAATAAACTCATCTCAATCCCACCTTTTTCCTATGTATGCTTATTTAATTGCACCTTTTGTTAATCCTTGTTGCAATTGCTTTTGTCCTAAAAATAATAAAATCAATGTTGGAATGACGATAACAGTAACACCAGCCATTACACTTCCCCAATCAGTTGCAACTTCTTGAGACTGGAGCTGCTTCACACCAATTTGAACTGTTCTTACTTTTTCATCAGTGGTCACTAAAAGCGGCCATAAATACATATTCCATGTTGTTAAAAAGCTATATACTCCAAGCGTAATAAAACTCGTTTTACAATACGGAATTACAACACTGAATAAAAATCTTACATTTCCAATCCCTTCAATAAAAGCAGCTTCTTTCAGTTCATTTGGAAGTGTCATAAAATGCTGACGTAGTAAAAAAATACCGAAAGCTGTTGCAAAAAATGGCACTGTCATCCCAGCAAAGCTATTGATCCATCCGAAGTTTTGAATCGTTAAAAAGTTTGGTACCATCGTCGCTTCCCACGGAATGAGCATCGTTGAAATAAACAAGAAGAAAATAAAGTTCCTTCCTTTAAACTGAAGAAAGACAAAAGCATAAGCTGCTAAGCTTGATACGATAAGTTGTCCAAACATAACAACTGTCGATACAATTAAACTGTTATATAAATATGTAAAAAGCGGTACTTTTTGAAAAATATTAATGAAATTATCAAAAGTAAATTGAGTTGGAAATAACCTTCTCATTTGAATATCGTCTGGTGTCATAAAGCTTATTAAAAACGCGTAGAGTACAGGAAAAAATACCATCATCGCACTAATGATGAGCAACATATATAAAAGAAAATTTTGTTTCCATTTTTTCACGATCATTTATAATGCACCTTTCTCTCTGCAAACTTGAATTGAAGTAATGTAGCAATGAAAATGAAAACAAATAATACCATTGCTTGTGCACTTGCCGTTCCAAATTGATGATTCACAAATGCCTCTTTATAAATCGAGTACACAATTAAATTCGTTGCATCATTCGGTCCACCATGTGTTAAAATATCAATTTGCCCAAAGCTTTGAAATGCACTAATCAACGTTACTGTCACGATAAAAAATAAAGTTGGTGATAGCATCGGTAATGTAACGCAGCGAAGCTTATATAAATAACTAGCACCATCTATAGATGCACTCTCATATAAAGACGTATCAATATTTTGTAAACCGCCTAATATAACTAAAAATGCAAATCCTGTATTCACCCAAACAGTTGTAACCGATACAGAAAATAATGCCCAGTCTGGACTCGTTAACCATGCAATTGCAGGGAGATTCATAGAGGCTAATATATTATTAAATAACCCTACGCTTGGATGGAATAAAAATAACCAAATCACTGCACTAGCAGCTACCGATATCCCCATCGTTGAAGAAAAGAGCACCCGGAACAATCCAATACCTTTTACTTTCTCATTTGCAATTAATGCAAGAAATAAAGCAAATACAATACTAGTAGGCACTGTATATACAACAAATAATAAAGTTGACTTTACGCTCTTGTAGAAAGCAGGATCAGAAAATAAATATTGATAATTTTCTAAGCCAACAAAAAGGTTAGCTTCCCCGTGTATATCTGTTAAATAAAAACTATAATAAATCGTCCTAAACAATGGATAGAAAAGAAAAATCGAAAACAATAAAATAGATGGTGCTAAAAATAATAATCCTATTCTTAAATCTTTCGTTCTTCCCCATAATGCCTTCTTTTTTGAAACTTTTGTTTGAGTTGGTAATTTCCCTACCTCAATCATTATTTCGCCACCACTTTCAGCTCTTCTTCAGCTACCACTTTTAATCTTTCATTCGTATTCTGGTGAAAGAAGCATAGTTTTTCTTGCGAGAATAATAATTTTACTTTGTCACCTTTGTTCAGGAGTAATTGTCCGATGACTTTCGCACTCCAAGTTGTTCCATTTACCGCAAAGTTTAATATAGATTCATTCCCTAATACTTCTACAGATTGCAGCGTCACTTCTTGTCCTTCCTCAGACAATGCAATATGCTCAGGACGCATGCCTATTCGAATAGTTCCTTCTGGTAATTGCTTTAGCTGTCCAATAGATAATGGGATTTGCAATTGCCCTATATGTAATATGCCTTTTTCTTTATCCACTTCCCCATCATTCATATTCATAGACGGAGAACCTATAAAACTTGCAACAAATTCGTTTGCTGGTTCGTTATATATGTCAAGCGGTGTTCCAACTTGTTGTATACTTCCTTTATTTAAGACCATGATACGATCTCCCATAGTCATTGCTTCTATTTGATCGTGAGTAACGTAAATCATCGTAATTCCTAATCGTTGCTGAATTTCTCTAATTTCAATCCTCATCTGTGCACGTAATTTCGCATCTAAATTCGAAAGTGGTTCATCCATTAAACAAATCGGTGCTTGACTCACAATCGCCCTAGCAAGCGCAACACGCTGTCTTTGTCCACCTGATAATTGCCCCGGTTTCATTTTCACATACTCTTTCAGTCCTACCATTTCAACAGCTTCCATTAATCGTTTTTGCCGCTCTTCTTTCTGTACTTTTCTTACCTTAAGTCCGAATAAAATATTTTCTTCTACAGATAAGTGCGGATATAACGCATAGTTTTGAAATACCATTGATAGATTACGATCTTTTGGCTCTAAATCATTTGCAACACGTTCATTAATAATTAAATCTCCCGAAGAAATTTCTTCTAAACCAGCCAGCATTCGTAATAATGTACTTTTTCCACATCCCGAAGGTCCAACTAAAACAAAAAATTCTCCTCTTTTAATATGAACTGATACGTCTTTAACTGCTGTCTCTTCCGCATTTTTATATACCTTTGAAACATTTTTCAATTCAATCACAAGGTTGCACTCCTTTTTTCTTCTTGTATCCACACTTCATAATGGCTCGTTGAAATTGCACTTGCTCCTGCACGAATTGCAATTTCCGCATCTTCTCTCGTTTGAATTAGTCCGCCTGCAATAATAGGAAATTCTATTTCCTCTGCTAGCTGTTTAATAATAGAAGGCATAATACCAGGCATAATCTCTACTGCATTCGGTTTAGTCGTTTTACAATTTTCAATTGATTTTGTAAGAGATAAAGTATCAACGATAAAAATACGTTGAATCGTTTTCAATCCAATTTTATTGGCATTTCGAATTGTCGATCCCTTTGTCGAAATAATACCTTGTGCTCCGATAACATCTTGAATATATAAAAGTGCTTCCTCTGTGTTCGTATTTAAGCCTTGTATAAAATCACAATGAAGAAATACATCATGTCCATGTTTCTGTAATTCATATACACGCTCTGGTAACTCCAGCATTGAACCAGTCATAAGAAAAACTGTTTTAGGTAATTTTTTGTATGTTTTATACCCTTTCCAATTTTTTATCATCGCGATATAAGGTTATTTAAACATTGATTCCACCTAGCTTTTCTATTTTTATCCAAACTAAAAACACCTACTTACATAGAACACCTTTCTCCTTATTTGAACTCTAGGGAATAGAGCACACCTAAGAAAGTGGCACGTTATATGTAAGCGGGTGTTCTCAAATGTTCTCTACCCTAGTTATTTTGTTACCTTTACTATATTACGTATTTATTAAGTCAGTTTTGATAAATTGTTAATTAGGTGTTAACCGAATGTTAATATTCAACATATTCCTTTTACAATAATCTAGATATAAGAATAACCCCACACAGAAAACAACTATGCTTAAAGCTCAAGTGATATGTAAATTCATTCCATAGTTAATAAGTTTTAGTTCTCTTGCCACTGCTTGTGAAGCAAAATTATCCCAAGCCGTACTATACAGTGGAATGTGTTTTTCTTCTTGTATTGATATCGCCCAGGCCGTAACAACATCCGAACCATACCCTTTCCCTTGAAACTCCGCTAACGTTTCCACACTCGCTCCAGCAGCCACTCCTGTACTTCTTGCACTGCAACATATAGAAACTACTTGTTCATTTTCAACAATTGCAAAATAAGGTTGCCTCCATTCCATATTACTGGGTATATAGCCCCCATATAGCAAAACTCCATACAAAAAGATTCATACTCTATTCCTCTTTTCTAAAACAAAAATCCCATTTAGATAAACATCACTGAGTCCATCCTATCGAATGATTTCCTCGTTCTGTCTATCTAAATGGGATAATTTCGCGACCGTTATTTTCTTAGTCTCTTATCGTACTCTTGTATTATTCTATAGGTTGCTGCTGCATAACTTCATTTGCCCCAGCTTGCCTCAACATATTTGCAATATCTTTAAAACCTCTTTTTTCAGCATATTGCAGCGGCGTAGTCCCCTCACTGTTAGCCGTATTTACGTCAGCTCCATGCTCAATAAGCATTTGAATTACCTTTTTATGATTTTCGCTACCATTTCCTAATACAATCGCTTCTAATAATGCTGTTCCACCACGATTATTTTTGTAATTCACATCAATATCTGTTTGCTCTAGTAATTCTTTTACGACCTCTACATGACCACGCTCAGATGCAGAAGTTAATGCTGTTCCACCTGACCGAGTAGTTTCTTTCGTATTAACTCCTGCATTAATTAATAGTTTTACGATATCCTTGTAGCCTTCTCTACTAGCGTAAAGGAATGGATTACTTTGTTTCTCATCTTGAATTTCAATATCAGCTCCCGCATCAATTAACGCTTTAACTGTCTCTACATGATTCTGATACGTTGCTGCAAGGACAGGTGTTTCTCCGTTATCACCTTCTACGTTAATATTCGCTCCGTCTTTAATCAACTTCATAGCCGTTTCTGTATCACCTAGGGTCGCAGAAAGCAATAATTGCTTATCCATTAAATTTATACCAGTCTCTTCTTTATCTTTTTCCTTTTCTTTATGCTTTTCTTGCTTTTTTTCGTTTTTCACGTGAACCGGTTTCGATTCAGGTTCTTCTTGCTTATCACAAGCCACTACCATCATTAAAAGTCCTAATAATGTACATAATAAAATTTTTTGTTTTCTCACAACTACAGCTCCTATGAAAGATAATGTTTTCTTAACCATTCCTCCATCACATGCAATAACTCTTCTTCAATAGATTTATCCATAAGTACCTTATATTCCTTCTTCAATTGTCATAGTATACTTATGCTCATGTTTTCTCAACATATAATTCATGTTTGGAATGATATGCCACCCAGCTCCATCATTAATATTATGGAGCAATTAGTTTAGCATGTTTCAGCGATACTTGTACATCTTTGTTACCCTTAATTACTCAAATACACATAGTAATCACTCTGAATATGTCACTATATTATATTGTAACTGTTCTTCTAACTATTTTACACCTTTTATCTTTCCGTTTTTCATCTCATCAGCCAAAGAAAAGGACAACCTTAGATGGTTGTCCTTTATGTAACTACTTTTTCGGATTAATGAGAATGTCCTCCGCTATTCCCTTTTTGCGGTTTCCCCATCATCTCTTTATTCATTTCCCACTTATGCTCTGATAATTCTTTGTCGGAAAGGACCTTCCCCTTATATTTAGATACAAAACTTTCCGCATCTTTTTTATCTTTAAACGAGATCACGTTATAAGCCATAGGTGTTGTTATTGTTTTATCATATACGTAAGTTGCGTCCTGTAATGGAACCCAATCTTTCGTATTATAGTCTCGTACAAACTTTTCTTTCGTCTTCTCATTTTTATTGTTATCCATCCATTTATACATACAGCCAATATCATCAAACTTTAAGGCTTTTCCATTATCTAAAATAATTTCTGTTGCAAATTGATTATCCATTACCCCTATTTGACAAATATCACACTTATCATTTTTCTCATCAACCGCAATAGCTTCTATGTCCCTTTTCCCACATCCTACTATTGTAAATACGAAGCATAAACATATAACAAGCACAGCATACTTTACTCTCATCCCTATTTCCTCCCTATTAATGACAATACATTACTCCTAAAAATTTATTCATTGTACTCAACTAGGAGAATATCAAAAAGTTGTGTGAGATTTGTGAAAAAACATTGTTCTTTTTGTAATATATGGAAAAAAAGAGATGTGCAGTTATTTCTACACATCTCTCATCATTCACAACCAGTAATTAACAAATCATCTTCTATCTTAACTAATAATGTATCCGCACTAATTTCCTGTCCAACTTCTACATTTACTAATCTTATATTTCCACTGATCCCAACCCCGATTTTTTCAAGCTCACCATCGTGCTTTCGGATCATCATTAATTTTTCCCATTCATATACGTAAGAGGATTCATTAATAAAAATCTCTTCTACTCTTCCTTTACACGAACTATAAATCTCTTCTATTCTTGTTTCCATTCAAAATCTACTCCCTACTTCACGCGCTTCTCGTTTTCACCTTATTCTACCATTCTTGTGCGAAGTAAATTATCTTTTTAAAAATTCAAAATTACCTTCATGAACAAAATGATCAAAATAAAAATTATGCTTCTAATGATGTTATTTTTCAAATTATTTACCATTTGAATGAATGCTTTTATTATAAACAAAAAACCTTTTTCTGAATTTTTATTCTATTTCGAAAGCGCAATCATTCTTTTGAGGGGGAGATTACATGTTAGCACTACTTGGATTTACGATGGTATTTGTCTTTATGTTTTTAATTATGACTAAACGTATGTCAGCATTAGTAGCATTAATATTAATTCCAATTACTTTCGCATTAATTGGTGGCTTTTATGCAAATATGGGACCTATGATGCTAGAGGGGATTAAAAAGCTAGCACCTACCGGTATTATGCTTATGTTCGCCATTTTGTATTTTGGAATTATGATTGATAGTGGTTTATTCGACCCTGTCATTAGCAAAATTTTGAAATTTGTAAAAGGTGATCCTTTAAAAATTGTTGTTGGTACGGCTATTCTTACTATTATCGTTTCATTAGATGGGGACGGAACAACAACGTATATGATTACTGTTTCCGCAATGTATCCACTATATAAACGTCTTGGAATGAATCCACTTATATTAGCTGGGGTTGTCATGTTAGGAGCTGGGGTGACAAATCTTACACCTTGGGGTGGACCAACCGCTCGGGTTATGAGTGCACTTGGGCTTGAAGCTTCCGAACTATTTACACCACTTATTCCCGGAATGATTGCTGGTGCAATTTGGGTAGTTTTCGTTGCCTACTATCTTGGAAAAAAAGAAAGAAAACGTTTAGGAATTATGGATGTACAATATTTAAAACAAATGCAAACAATGGATGAGCAAGCTGCGACAGTTGAAGCTGAAATACATAAACGCCCGAAACTACTATGGATTAACTTTTTATTAACTGCTTCCCTCCTCGTTTGTCTCATACTAGAGATTATGCCGTTACCTGTTTTATTTACAGTCGCTTTTGCTATTGCTGTTATGATTAACTACCCTAACTTAGAACAACAGAAAGAGCGTATTGCGTCTCACGCTGGAAACGTATTAGCGGTTGTTTCTCTCGTCTTTGCTGCTGGAATTTTTACAGGTATTCTATCTGGAACAAAAATGGTAGATGCGATGGCTCAAAGTGTTGTTACTCTTATACCAGATGCACTTGGCCCCCAGCTTCCAATTATTACAGCTTTACTAAGTATGCCGTTCACATTTTTCATGTCTAATGATGCTTTTTACTTCGGCGTATTACCTATATTAACGAAAGCTGCTGCCGCTTACGGAATTAGTGCAGCAGAAATGGGACGTGCCTCGTTACTCGGTCAACCTGTTCACTTACTGAGTCCCCTCGTTGCTTCCACTTATTTATTAGTCGGAATGGCCAAGGTTGATTTTGGTGAACACCAACGATTCACTTTACTTTGGGCTGTTGGAACGACAATGGTTATGTTGATTACTGGAATTGCAATTGGAATTATTCCAATATAAGATAAAACTAGGAAAAACAGTAGAGGAAATGTAATAATCCTCTACTGTTTTTATTGTTGTAAAAATCCCCTATGAAGAAACGCGGAAATACCTTCTTTCTGGCCTTCCCACACTTCCGTATATAAGCTCCGCATGCACTTTCTTTCCAGAAATCAAATACTCTAAATAGCGTCTCGCAGTTGATCGGCTTACACCTACCATTGAACTTAGCATCTCTGCAGTAATTCCCTCTTCATTAATAGTTAGCATATGCTTTTTTATTTTTGCTAACGTTAATGGGTCTATCCCTTTCGGGGCGTATTCTATATGATTTGCCTGCACTCCTCTTTGAGACCATAGATGTTCAATTTGTTCCGGGGATAATTGAGCGCTTTTCTTTAATTGCGTAATCTTTTTTTGATAATTTTCTAAACTTGTTTTAAATCGATCGAATGTAAGTGGTTTTACGATATAATCTGTTACTCCGCCTCGTAAAGCATGTCGTACTACATCTGTTTCCGACGCAGCTGTAATCATAATAATGTCTGTATCATGTAAATGATGCCTAATATATGTGACAAGTTCCGTTCCTTGCATATCAGGTAAGTACACATCTAATAAAACAAGCTGTGGCTTCACAAATTCTAACCATTCCTTCGCCTGTTCTCCGGTCGTTGCCGTCCCAATCACTTTAAATCCCTCAATTTTTTCAGTAAAACGCCGATGAATCTCTGCAATCCGGATATCATCTTCTACAATCAATACTTCAATCCCCTCAGTCATTACAATTCGCCTCTCTCTTTCGGTAATGCAATGATAAATAACGCACCACCTAAATCCCCTTTTTCGATTGCAATACTTCCATTTAAATCTTCCACTAGCTCTTTCACTTTTGCTAATCCATATCCACGTTTTCCTCCCTCTTTCGTCGAAAAACCTTTATAGAATATGCTAGTAATTATTTCATCATGAATCCCGTGTCCTGAATCTTCCACTTCAATTAATATTTCTTCACCAATATCCGTTACAAACATTCTAACTCTCTTGTCATACTCTTGATTTTTTTCAATTGCTTCAAATGCATTCGTAATTAAATTTCCCAGTATAGAAACAACATAATTACTATCAATATGCGGACTTAACTTTTCTAAACTACTTTCTCGATCTAACACAAAATCAATCTTCAACTCTCGTGCTCTATTGTAAAATCCAATTAAAATTCCACCTAACCATGGATTTTGAATTCGTTTCATAATAAATTGAACGAAATCTTGATAGACTGCCGTTTCCTTATGAATAAGCTCTAAAGCATCTTCATATGACTCTAACTGAATAAGACCTGAAAGCGTATACAATAAGTTGTTATATTCATGTGTTTGTGCCCGTAACGCCTCTGTATATTGCTTCGTCTGAGACAATTCTGCTGTTAACTGATCCATTTCAGATTTCAAACGTAAACTAGATACGACGCCAGTTACTTTATTGTTAACTTTAATAGGTAAACGATTGGCAATAACGGCCTGTCCCTTTATATTTAATTGCCGATCAAACTGTTCCTCACCGTTTTGAAGTACCTCGAGTATCGATGAATTAGGGATAACATTTAAAATAAATTCTCCAATGATACTTCGCTGTTTATTTAAAGAAAGAATATCGTATGCCGCTTGATTGACTAAACTAACCATTCCATTTTTATCAATTACGATAATCCCTTCACGTACAGATTGAATCACAGTACTATGTTCTTCGTATAAGGAAGAAATTTCTTCTGGTTCCATTCCAAACATCATCCGCTTAATACTTTTTGCTAAATATACAGAGCCAATTATCCCAATTAACAGACCTGTTATTGTAATCCAAAACACACGCTTTCCATACACTTCTATCGCTCCATGAATATCATCCATTGAAAAACCAACAGATACTACGCCAATAATTTCATTATCCTGATTACGGATTGGAACTTTTCCGCGTAAGGACGGTCCTAATGATCCCGTTGCTTTCGAAACGTAAGATTTCCCTTCTAATAGAACTCCTTTGTTATCTCCACCAACCATTGCTTCTCCTATTTTATCTTTCTTAGGATGTGCATAACGAATACCATCTTTATTTCCAACTACAATAAAGTCAGCATCTGTTTCGATTCGAATTTTTTCTGCAATTGGCTGAATAATAGAAGCCGGATTTTCTTTTTGAAAAGCTTCCCCGATTTCTGGTATAGCAGCAACTGTTTTCGCAACATGCAACGCCCTTTTTCCAATTTGCTCTTCTACTGTTTCAGATAATATATAGTAAAATAAATAACTCGTTAACAGCAGTACAGCAAGAATAAGTGTACTAATAGTTAATGTAATTCTCGGTTGCAGTTTCAATTTCTTCAATTTCAAAATCATTCCCCTAACATTACTGAAGATAGAATTAAAAGAATATACAGACTTTTCAACTTAATCATACCACATTTATTTCTTTACTTTTATATCATTATTCACTACTCTGTCGGGGTGTTAGCAGAGAGGCCTATAAACACACAAAAGCCCCTCTAGTATCTATTTACTAGAGGGGCTTTTCACCTTACTATTCCTTATCTTTCTCTACTTCTTTTTTCTCACCTTCTACTACAGATACGACAGGTTTATCGTTGGATAGTTGCTGCACGGCACCTTTTCCAGCGAATCCTTCTAGTAATTCTTTTAAATCAATACCAGAAGAGGCTTTTAAAGTTTCTTGCATTGTTGCCATTAAATCTGTCGCATACCCTGCAACTTTCCCGGCGCCGCTATTCTTTCCGCCACCGCCTGTATCAACGACTGTAATTTTATCAATGTTACTAAGTGGACCCGCAATTTCTTTCGCATAACTTGGAAGCATTTTAAGAACCATATCCATAATTGCCGCTTGCCCATATAATTCAAATGCTTCTGCAATTTTTTGTTTCGCTTCTGCTTCTGCTAAACCTTTTAACCTGATAACATCTGCTTCCGCTGTACCTTGTGCCTTTTGTACTTCTGCCTTTGCCTGACCTTGTGCTTTTTCAATTTCTGCTTTTGCTAAACCTTCTACACGAACTTCTTCTGCACGTGCTCTTGCTTCTGCTTCAATTTTATATTGATCCGCATCTGCTTTTTTCATTTGTTTTACTTTTTCCGCTTCGGCTGATTGTTCAACAGCATAGCGATCTGCATCTGCCTTTTTCTTTACTTCTGCATCGTATTGCTTTTCACGACGCGCAATCTCTTTTTCTTCTAACTCAATTTGCTTTTCACGCTCAATGATTTTAACTCGCATTTGCTCTTCTGTAACACCTTGTTGCGCTTTCGCTTGTTGTAATTCGTAAGAAAGATCTGCATCTGCACGAGCTTGTTCTTGGTCTCTCTTATAAGATTGTACTTTTAATTCCTTATGTTTTTCAGCTTCAGCGATTTGTGCATCACGTTGATATTCTGCTTCTTTCGCTTCTTTCTCAGCACGAGCTTTTTCAATTCGTGCCTCTTTTTCACGCTCTGCATTCGCAACTGTTGCATCACGCTTAACCATTGCAATTTGCGGCTGACCAAGTGCATCTAAGTAGCCGTTTTTATCCATTATTTCTTTAATTGTAAAGGAAACGATACGAAGACCCATCTTCTTCAAATCAGTAGAAGCTACTTCATGTACCTTTTGTGCGAATTGCTCTCTATTACTATAAGCATCTTCTACTGTCATAGAAGATAATATAGCACGTAGATGCCCTTCTAAAACTTCTTTTGCTTCTACTTTTAACTCTTCCGTTTCTTTTCCTAAATATTGTTCAGCTGCTGTAGAAACTTCTTCAATTGTCGATCCTACTTTAATAATAGAAACACCGTTTACTGTAATCGGTACACCTTGTTTCGTATACGTATCACGTGTTCCAACTTCTAATTTGTAGTTTAATAAGCTAAGAAGTTCTGCTCGTTGCATAATTGGCACAACGAAAGTACCACCACCGCGGATAATCTTAATCTTCTTTCCATCATCAGTGGTAACAACATTCTTTCCACCACCAAGCCAGTTCCCTGTTACAATTAATGCTTCATCTGGACCAACTGTACGATACTTCGTAATGAATACTAAAATGAGTAGAATTAAAATTGCGAGTAAAACTCCACCGATAATTAATGGAATCGTCATGTAAATTCCCCCTTATAATTTTGGTTTCTTTAAAGAATAAGCGATGTTTTGTACAAGCAAAACACCATCTTGAACTCCCTCAATAATAACCTCGGTTCCTTGTGAAATATCTTTTTTCCCAATTGTTTTCGCTGGTATTGCATTACTTCCAAATTGGGAGGAGATTAACACTTCACCAAATCCTTCTGTAGGAATTGTCGTAATGACTTCTCCCTTGCAACCAACAAATTCATCCATACGTTGCACAGTGTTTTGTTCTGCTTCTGCAATCGGTTTTAAAATTAATATTTTCATAATAAATACACCAATAAAAGATATAGCGAATGAGGCCCCGAAAATAACGAGACTATTATAGGAATATAAATACTCTCCTATATAACTAAGTCCACATAACATGGCGAAGAAACTAAGTAGTAAAGTAACAACGGATACAGATCCGCCCCCAAAACTAAATATTGATTCAAATATATCTCCAAAGAAAATATAAATAACAGTGAGTATAGTAGCGATAATAAATCCATATAAATAAATTGTTTCAAGTGGATAACCAAACAAGACCATTTCTTATCCCCCTTTCTTAAACAATCCCTTTTTTTGTTATATGTATGCCCCACCTCTTTCAAAGATTATCGTTCTTAATTTTCAGTTATTTACCTTTTAAAGAAAAGCCTGTAAGACAGGCCTCTAAAAAAGAACAGGAGAAACCTATTGTGACAGGCTCCTCCTAGTAAATAACCGATATATTGTATATCTATATAATATACTATTTTCCACAAAAAGTAAAGTTAAACATACATTGGAAGAACACTTATTTTACTGATAATGCGTACGCTCCATCACCATTATCATATTTATATACATACAAGTAATACTTACCTGGTTTTGCATTAAATTTTGCTTCTATATGATTTCCATTAGCTTGACCGTAAGCTGCGTAATTTTGCATATCTGATTCATGGTGAAGTACCCATGTCATCCCGATTCCATGCTCATTTAAAACAGAAATATCGATATATTTCGCTGATGCCACATTAAATGTATAAACATCGGTGTGATCCACGCCAATAAGGCTACCTTTTATAGTAGTATTTAGCCCGATACGATTTGATTCCTCTGGACGATTATTTGGTTCAGATTCTGTTAAACTTCCATCTTTAATCGTAACAGTTGTTTCATTTCTACTCTCTTTACCTTTATCATCTCTTACTCTTAACGCTACTTTATAAGTTCCTTCTCTTTCATATGCATGTACTGGATTAACTTCTGTACTTGTACTTCCATCCCCGAAGTCCCATAAATAAGAAACGATTTTTCCATCTTCATCGTTTGATCCATCACTTTTGAATGGAATTCCTTCTTTTACAAGCCCATTATAAGGACCATTTATATTAACAATTGGAGCTTTATTTTCTTTATCATCTTTTGCGACACCATGGAAGACTACATCATATTCATATTCATTTGATGCATTAATACGGTAATTCACGAAGTATGCCGTAACAGTTTTGTATCCACTCCATTCCTTTGTCGCTAATTGTTCTAAAGCTTCATTTACTTGTTTACTCATTGCTTTCCAGTCTTCTGATTCACCTTTTGTTACACTACCTGTATACGTACCTTCTAGTGTAAATGTATTAAAGAATTGAGATGTGTGCTTTGTTATTGTTGCATCTTTCATATGCAACGTATCGTTAATTTCTTTCTTTACTTCTGTTAATGATTTTGATGCATGTTCAGTTAAATAATCATCTGCTACTTCCGGCACATTATACTTATCTTGATTATCAATTAACTGCTGCATATAAGCTTGGTACTCCTTATTTAACTTCGGATCTTTACTTAAAGTTTCACGATATGTATCATAATTTTTCACGTCATTCGCACGAATTAAATCTTGAATTTTATCAAACGTTTCAAATTGATGAGTATATAAGTACGACTGCAATGCAAACGAGTAGTTATAGAAATCCCAAGAGCCATATTTAGCAAATAGTGTACGCTCTGCCGTATAGCGGCTTGCAGGATCAGATGATAATCCACTAATTATGCTCTTTCTCGGTACAACGTTATTCGTACGAGTAGATCCTGCGAAAAATTCTGCATTCCCTTCTTGGAACCAAGTTAATCTTTCATTTTGATACATATCTCCTCTTCCAAATAAACCTGGAACTTCATATCTCCCTTGAAGATAATGAGTAAACTCATGACGGAATAACTCTTCTAAACTATAAATACTTTGCTCTGGCGTACGCTCATATGTAAAGAATGTGCCTGTCTCTTCAATATAAATCCCACCGTTGTTTGTCTCATATCCGTACAGTTGTCTATTTAATTGATATTCATCTGGAGTGTTATAGATTACTATCGTTAATACATCGTCTGCATTACCTTGTTCTAAAGCTTTATCATTACCGATTACACGGTGATATTGCGCCTTTACTTCTTTCGCTGCCCAATACAATCTCTTAATTTTTTCCTCTGATACTTTGTCCCCTGTTTTAAACACAATGGATCCATCGTCAAATCTGTACGTTTTTGGTAAGTATTGCTCTTTTCCTTCTTTACGTATCTTCTCTAAGTCTACCGTATTCCCGCTATAATCTTTCCCGTTATAGTTTGTTGTAATTTGTTCTACTGCAACAAAATACGATTCACTTAAACGTGGATACATATGCATCGCTTGTGTAACAACCTCTAATCCTTTATTTGGATTGCTATGAAACTTCCCTAAACGGCTAGCAAAGTAAATTCCATTATTAACGAGCCACTTATTTTCTGGCGTTACTTCATTTAGAAGAGCAATACGATTAATCTCATTAATAAATCCATCTACTTTTCCATACCACATTGTATCTTTTGCCTCTTTACGAGTTTCAAATAAATAAGATTGCATATCATAATCAATACCTTGCATAAGATCGTATACAGCTTGTCCTTTCATACGATCGTCTACATATGCATTAAAATTATCATTATATTGTTTTAAAATATTGGCTGCGTATTGCACTGTTTCAACATCACTTGAAGCATTACTAATTAATTTACCGTATGCAGATACTACTGCATCTTGCTCATTTGTTCCAAGCTTAAAGTTTGGATTTTTTGCGATTGCTTTTAAAGCAGGTAAACATTTGTCCTGGAAACTTCTTTCATTTAAGGCGCCTAATTCATTATTATAAAATGCAAGATAAAAAGCTGAACGTAACACTTCAGTAAACGTTTGAATTCCTTTTGAATCATCTTTCGTAAATGTACTACCTCTATGAGCTAATTCGTCTATAATTACTTGCATTTTTCCGTTATCTTTATAAAAGGCTTTTGCATCTTCATTAAACTGGAATAAGTCTGTAATTTGATTCCACTTAATACTTCCTAACGTTTCAATCAATTCTGGATCATTCATTTTGTTTAAATCAGCCATTGAATAACTTTCTTTAACCTGTTTTACTTCTGAACTCTTCATAATAGATGCTGGTCGCTGTGAAAAATCTCCTACTTTTAAACGTTCTTGAAACGATAATGTTTCCTCGGCTTTAGAAACGTGTCCAATCTCATCTACTGATTTTTCAATTCCAACTGGTTTCGAATGCAATACATTATATGGTACTTTTTCTTCCGCTGACACATGAGTTTGAATTGCTCCTAACGATAGGGCCATTGTGCTAATACTAAGCATGACTTTATTGATCTTTGATTTCTTGTTCATATCATTTCCCCCTATGTAAATATTCCATTCACGAACTTAACATGTTATCCAAATGAAATGATATAAAATGCAATATTTCATATTATTTCTTCATACATTTTGAACATATAGTGAACGAAAAGGACTTACAATTTTTGCTACAGTCGCTCCATTATTGAAGCGATCGAAACATCCTCGTATTAATCCTTCCCCTATTCAAAAAGACCTGATCATAAGCATATTTCAACATGAAATTGCTATGACAAGGTCTTCTCAGAAACTCATATAATCATTTTATATAATAATAAGATAAAACGTTTTTTATTTCTTAAATAATCTCTTTCTAAATACAAACATACTCAATGCTGAAAGCACAAATGCTATACCTGCAAGTAATGCTGATGTATTAGCTTGTCCACCTGTTGCTGCTAGCGATTTTTCATTTTCTTCTTGCTTATTAACAACTGGTTTACTTTCTTTCATACTTTGATTCCCTACTACTTTCTCTTTCACAACCTGATTATTTATATTTTGTTCTTGAACTGCTGACTGATTTATTTCTTTTTTCGATTTTTCGATTTCTTGTGCTACTTCTTTTTCTTTTGGTCCTTCAACTTCTTTTGTCGGTTCTTTTACTTCTTCTTTTGCTCCCTCAACTTCTTTTGTTGGTTCTTTTATTTCTTCTTTCGATCCTTCAACTTCTTTTGTCGATTCTTTTACTTCTTCTTTTGATCCTTCAACTTCTTTTGCTGGTTCTTTTATTTCTTCTTTTGATCCTTCAACTTCTTTTGCTGGTTCTTTTACTTCTTCTTTCGATCCTTC
>NZ_JAKUGX010000021.1:0-86020 GCF_022664195.1 Bacillus cereus group sp. BfR-BA-01316 | reverse complement strand
ATTTCTTTTTGCGGCTTTACCTGCATTTCTTTTTGCGGCTTTACCTGCATTTCTTTTTGTGTTTGTTGCATAGCTGGTTGCTGTGTAATAGGTGCTGATTGGTACGTAATTTCATCTTCATCTTCTATTCCAAGTGGAGTTGGTGTTGATGAAAACTCTTTTTGCTGTACCTCTTTTACATATTGTTTCGGGGGCGCTGAACCCGATCCAGTCTGTTGTTTCACATGAACGCTATTCGATGGCACTTTAATTTTCATCCCTGGCATAATTAGGTCTGGATTGCTAAGCTGTGTATTTGTTTTTTTTAGCGTCTCAAAATCCACTCCGTACTTTTTTGCAATTTTCCAAAGGGTCTCCCCTTTTTGCACGATATGAATTTTCAAATTTTCCCCCTCCTGTATAACTTATCTATAAGTAAAAAACACTTTGAAGTAACACTTTCTAAACAACATTAACTTCTTTTACTTTTATCACTTCTTCTATTTTCAATATGATTTGAAGTGGAATAAGCATAGAAAAATCGCAATGATTTCCTCAACACAATGTATGCCTCTTTCATTCTTGTTATGATTATATGTACGAAAAAAAGCAACGGAAATTCCGCTGCTTTAAACACGCTCTAACATACGATTTAATGCAAGAACTGCCTCTTCTGTTACTTGATTCTCTACACGAATAACGTTAATTTGTTCTCCTCTTTCTATGTTCTCAAGTGCCCATAATAGGTGAGGTAAGTCAATTCGGTTCATTGTTAAACAAGGACACATAAACGGATTTAGCGAAATAATTTCTTTATCAGGATGTTGCTGAATAATTCGGTTTACTAAATTCATCTCTGTACCAATCGCCCACTTACTTCCCGCTGGAGCAGCTTCAATCATATCAATGATATATTTCGTTGATCCTGCATAATCGGAAGCGGCAACAACTTCATAACAACATTCAGGGTGAACAATAATATTCATATCCGGATGATTTTTTCGCACATTTTTGATATTTTTCACAGTGAAATTTTGATGAACAGAACAATGGCCTTTCCATAAAATCACTTGAATTTCTTCTATATCTCCATCGTACTCTAACGAATCTGTATGCGGGTTCCACACTGCCATTTTTTCTAACGGAATACCTAAATCATACGCTGTATTTCTTCCTAAATGTTGGTCTGGTAAAAAGACGAGACGCTCTTTTTGTGTAAACGCCCAAGACACCATTTGTTTTGCATTAGAAGAAGTTACTGTTGCCCCTCCATTACGACCACAAAACGCTTTGATCGCAGCTGTTGAATTTACATATGTTAATGGAATCATCGTATCCCCAAATAATTTCGTGAGCTCTTTCCACGCTCTTTCTGTTTGTTCAATATCTGCCATATCTGCCATAGAACAGCCGGCACGCATATCTGGTAAGATGACAATTTGATCATCTGTCGTTAACATATCTGCCGTTTCTGCCATAAAGTGCACACCACAAAACACAATATATTTTGCCTCTTTATTACTCGCTGCAACTTGCGCGAGTTGAAGTGAGTCCCCTGCTGCATCTGAAAATTGCACCACTTCATCTTTTTGATAATGATGTCCTGGAATAAATAGTAATGCCCCCATTTTTTCTTTAATTTCACGGACACGCTCTTCCATCTCTAATGTAGACATCGTTTGATAACGCTCTGGTAACCTTCCTTCGATTGGCTGAACTTTCTCTAAAATACCCATTTATGATTCTCCCCCTCTAAACCACTCTCATTAAGCCTCAATATTAAAACTAATATCAAGTGCCTTCACTGAATGTGTTAACACTCCAAGTGAAATATAATCTACCCCGGTTTTTCCGTATCTTGATAAATCTTCAATTGTAATACCACCTGAAGCCTCCGTAACGATGGCACTTGGTACAATTTTTGAAAACTCACGAATCTCTTCTGGCGTACGATTATCGAACATAATAACATCTGCGCCGGCCTCTACTGCTTCTCTTACTTGCGCCTCTGTCTCTGTTTCGACTTCTACTTTCACCATATGTCCCAATCTTTCTTTCACCGATGTAACAGCTTTTGTAATCGAGCCAGCAAAAGCAATATGATTGTCTTTAATCATGACACCATCATATAAACCGAATCTGTGGTTAAATCCGCCCCCGCATACTACCGCATATTTATCAAACATACGTAGTCCTGGCATCGTTTTTCTCGTATCACAAATGCGTGTATGACTGCTATCTAAAGCAAAAACCGCCTTACGTGTCATCGTCGCTATCCCGCTCATACGCTGAATAACGTTTAATATAACCCGCTCTGCCGTTAATAATGATGCGATTGGGCCTTGCACGGTTGCAATTATTTCGCCTTTTTCTACAAGATCCCCATCTTTTTTATGAAGTTCAACTTCAATTCTCTGATCAATTAATTTAAATCCTTCTTCAATTACTAAGCGTCCTGCAAATACGCCTGTATCCTTTACAAGAAACGTTCCTTTCGCAAGTGCATTATCGGGAAAGATAAGCTGAGATGTTACATCTCTTTCTCCTATATCTTCTAGAAAAAATCGATTTAATGCTTCCTTAACTTTTAACGTATTCATAAAACCCCTCTTCCCCTTATTAAACAAGTTGTAGTTTTCTTCTCACTCGAATAATCTCTTTTTCCACGCTGTTTCTTTCTGGATAATCAATGCGATAATGACCACCAATACTGTCTTCTCTTTGCAAAGCTGATACTGTTATAAGCTCACAAACTGTTAACATATTAATAAGCGTTATCTCTTCATTTGTAAGTGCATCATATTGTAATATCATATTTAGCACACCGTACCTACTAAACCATCTCTTAACATATGATAAATTTTTCTCAGTTCGCACAATCCCAACATGCTTCATCATGTATTCTTGTATTTCTTCTTTCAACGGTAAATCATTAAGAGCTATAAAACTTTTCCCTCTCTCTTCCAGAACATTTTTTCTTTCCTCTGCTGGTTTAGCTAAAATGTGTTTTCCTATTCGTCTTCCAAACACAAGACCTTCTAATAATGAATTACTCGCCAATCTATTCGCACCATGAACTCCATTACAAGCCACTTCACCGACCGCATATAAGTTTGAAATGGACGTCTCTCCGTCACAATTCGTCTTCACGCCGCCCATATGAAAATGAGCACCCGGTACGACCGGAATAGAATTTTCTTTTATATCAATACCATTCTTTTTACATAATGATGAGACGGTCGGAAAACGTTGTTCAAAGTTTTGAATGGTTTCGATGTTTAAGTACACTTTTTCACCCGCAAGAAGTTGTTCATGAATAGCCCTTGCCACTACATCACGCGGTGCGAGATCTTTCCCGGGATGTATATCCATCATAAAACGCTGTCCTTTTCCATTTATAAGGACAGCTCCTTCACCACGGACTGCTTCAGAAACGAGACCACAACATCGCCCGTCCACGTATAACATCGTCGGATGAAATTGTATAAATTCTAAATCAACAAGTTCTCCCCCAGCTCGATATATCATCGCAAGTCCATCGCCTGTAATTGTCTCATCATTCGATGTAAAGGCGTACAAACCACCTATTCCTCCTGATGCTAACACCGTATTATCAGCATAGTAACGCTTCAGCTTCCCTTCACTATTTCGCGTTAAAGCCCCTATACATTTATTATTTTCTATAATAAAATCGAGCACCATTTCATGCTCAACGACAGTAACGTTCGGAACTACTTCTTGTATTAAATGCTCTAATAGATTTTTACCAGTTGCATCTCCTCCCGCATGTAAAATACGTCGTTTTCGATGCGCTCCTTCTTTGCCAAGGTGGAGCCCTTTTTCATCCCCATCAAATTTCATTCCATTTGTAATAAGCTTACTTATTTCTTTCGGCCCCTCTTCAACTAAATAACGAACTGCTTCTTCGTTGTTATAATGGCAACCTGCCACTAATGTATCTTCAAAATGCCCACTCGGATCGTCATATGTAGCAACAGCTGCTGCAATTCCTCCTTGAGCTAAATGTGTATTGTTATTACGTCCTGTTTTTTTTGTGATAATCATCACATTCTTTTCGTGACAAAGCTCTTTCGCAACACGAAGCGCTGCAACGCCGCTCCCGATAATCAAGACATCTGCACTTGGCATAATTGTTGCCTCCTACTTTACACTTTTCAACTGTCTTGACACCTATATTTACATAGTTTTAAAATAATGACAAGAGTTTTTTTACAATTCTTATTTTCACTACCCTTCTAAAAACGAAAACAAATGTCACTCTTACTGAAGAGAGGAAATTACATGATGATATATCTAGATTATGCAGCGACAACACCTATGAGCGAAGAAGCTTTAGAAACATATATACAAGCAACAAAAACATATTTCGGAAATGAACAAAGTTTACACGATATCGGCGGAAGTGCATCATCTTTATTACAAGTTTGTAGGGAAACATTTGCAGAAATGATTAGGGGTAAGGAACAAGGTGTATTCTTTACAAGCGGCGGTTCAGAATCTAACTACCTTGCGATTCAATCCCTTCTAAATGCTAGAAATGGAAAGCACATTATTACGACACCTATGGAACACGCATCGATTCGAAGTTATTTTCAATCCTTACAATCGCAAGGTTATACTATTACTGAGATTCCTGTTGATAAAAGTGGGATAATTCATTTAATAGATTTAGAAGCAGCTATTACAGAAGATACTGCTCTAGCAAGTATACAGCACGGAAACTCTGAAATCGGGACCGTTCAAAACATTGCAGAAATCGGAGCACTTTTAAAAAAATATAATGTTTTATTTCATTCGGATTGTGTTCAAACATTTGGTAAACTTCCAATAGACGTTACAGCGATGGAGATCGATAGTCTCTCTGTTTCAGCCCATAAAATATACGGACCAAAAGGAGTTGGAGCTTGTTATATAAATCCACAAGTTCGCTGGGAACAAGTATTTCCGGGAACTTCTCATGAAAAAGGCTTTCGCCCTGGTACAGTGAACGTTCCTGGAATCGCTGCTTTTTTAACAGCCGCAGAGCATATATTAAAGAATCAAAAGGAAGAGAGCTTTCGTTTTAAACAATTACGATCCTATTTTTTAGAGCAATTACAAACACTTCCTCTAGAAATTGAAGTGAAAGGACATTCTACTTCTTGTTTACCACATATTATTGGGGTTACAATAAAAGGAATAGAAGGTCAGTATACAATGTTAGAATGTAACCGTCATGGTATAGCCATTTCAACTGGAAGTGCTTGCCAAGTCGGTAATCAAGACCCTTCAAAAACAATGCTTGCAATTGGAAAAACGTATGAAGAGGCAAAACAATATGTCCGCTTTTCATTTGGACATCAAACAACGAAAGAACAAATTGATACAACTATTCATGCACTACACACAATTGGAAATCAATTTTATAGAGGTGTTAAATCATAATGAAACAAAATGATCAAAAAAAGATTTTAGGCGAAGAAAGACGACAACTCATCCTCAAGTGGCTTCTTGCTGCAAATGATCCGTTATCTGGGAATGAGCTATCTAAAAAGACAAACGTAAGTAGGCAAGTTATCGTTCAAGACATTTCCTTACTAAAAGCACGAAATGAACCAATTATTGCGACTGCACAAGGGTATTTATATTTAAAACCACAAACAAGACAACAAGCTTTCGAACGCGTAATCGTATGCCAACATAAACCGGCAGAAGTACGTCAAGAGCTTACCATGTTAGTTGACCACGGCGTTACGATTAAAGACGTAAAAGTTGAGCATCCTGTATACGGCGACTTAACAGCATCGATTATGGTAAGTAATCGCTTTGATGTAGAGCAATATTTACAAAAAATCGAAAACACAAATGCTTCCTATCTTTCGCAACTAACAGATGGTATTCACTTACATACAATTGAAGCAGATTCTAAGGAGAAATTAGATGCGGCTTGTGATGCACTAGACCGCGCTGGATTTCTCGTTTATTAATGTAAAGCACAGAGGTTTTCATCATTCTCTGTGCTTTTTTAATGATATAATATTGTAATCAATTGTAAAGGAGATCAAATATGGGAATTGAACTCGTTCACTTTAGCACCGGTAAACCGAAACAAATGAAATATAACGAAGATAAAGAAATGATCACTGGTATATGTAAAGAGCCTACAGAAGAAGCTTTCCTCTCAAAGGATGGATTCCTTGGTGATGATGTAGCCGATTTAAAACATCACGGTGGACCTGACCGCGCTGTTTGTATTTATCCGTATGAACATTACTCACTATGGGAAGAAGAATTTCAAACAACACTTCCAGCTTCCACATTTGGCGAAAACATTACAGTAACAAATATGTTAGAACGTGATATTTGCATCGGAGATACATATCAATTAGGCGACGCGATCATTCAAGTAACACAAGCTCGAGTACCTTGTAGTACGATTTCAAAACGTCTTGGCATTCCTGGTATTTTGCCACGTATTGTAGCAACTGGATATACTGGATACTTATGCCGAGTTCTACAAGAAGGTACCGTGCGTAAAGATTCTAAAATCACATTATTAGAGCGTCATCCAAGCAATGTATCTGTTCTTTTCTCTAACGAAATATATTTTCATAATAGAAAAGATAAAGTTGGCCTTGAAAAAATTCTTGAGGTTCCAGAACTAGCTGATGTTTGGCGTGGGCAGTTAGCGGATCGTCTTGCGAAGTTAAAATAAAAAATCCCACCCTTTGCAGGTGGGATTTTATTTATCACTACAACCAATAAGAAGAATAACTCCCCAGAACAGTAACAGAAAAACCGAGTGCTTCAAGTTCCATCGTTACACCTGGCAATAATACGTCATCGTATGCTTTATCGACATCGATTAAGAAAAAGTAATTTCCAAGACCTGTTTTCATAGGGCGAGATTCGATTTTTGATAAGTTTAATTTTCTCCATGCGAAAGCTGATAACACTTGATATAGCGCTCCTGCATAATCCGCAGGTAACGTTATCATAAGCGTCGTTTTCTCTCCGCGATTTTCTCCGTTGTTTGGGAGTACTGCTTTCTTTTTCTTATGCAGAACAAGGAAACGCGTATGGTTGTTTTTATGCGTATGAATGTCACGTCTTACAACTGTTAATCCGTACTTTTCTGCCGCTGCTTCATTTGCAATGGCGGCAACTTTTTCTTCAGAATGTTCTTTCACATATTGCGCAGCAGCGCTTGTTGATGTCATATCTCGAACTGTTACGCCTTTTAATTCCTCATTTAAAAATTTATGACACTGTGCAATGGCATGCGGATGAGAATGTACAGCGTATACTTCTTTCCACACTTCTTCGTACTGTGGGTGTACAAGTAAATGTTGCTGAATTGGTACCGTAATTTCTCCTACAATGGAAAGTGGTTGCTCATGTACGAGATAGTCAACTGTTATATTAACTGAACCTTCTATGGCGTTTTCTAATGGTACAACTGCGAAATCTACATTTTCATTTGCAGCTGCATCAATACAATCAGGAATCGTTCGATACGGTACATGCTCTGCTTCCGGAAAAAAACGACTCACCGCCATATTTGTAAATGTTGCCTCTGGTCCTAAATATCCTACTCGAATCATCGTCTTTTCCCCTCTTTTTCGTTTTCTTACTGTTATACCATAATTTTTTATATTCTTCTATGTAAATTTCGAATATTTAAAAAATACTAGTCTTCACTAGTCTATATGTTTTCTATATTCTCTTTGAGCGAAGAAGAAATAGATGATACATGCAGAAATATAAAACAGAATGAACAAGCCTACTTTTCTTAATGAACCGTCCATAAAGACAGTATTATGAAACGTATATAACGCAACAGCACTATGCATACTCCCTACTATAATTGGCGCAAAAAATAGCATACACAATTGCCAACGAGAAATCTTCCACACTTCTTCCTTCGTCATTCCAAGTTTAGAGAGTGCCCCGTACTGCTTACGATCCGATGCAATATTATGAAACCATTTAAAATATACGATGCTACATGAAGTAAGGAAGAATAATATACTAATGAATGAGCCTACAAATAGAGTTATATCACCGAACTCTTTCATATTCACATATAACTCCATATTACTTCGAAACGCATCATTCGTATCTTGTTTCATATGTTTCCGTAAATCTGCATTTAATCCTTTCGTATTTTCGATATTTGGCAATGTGTAGCCTCTATATATCATTTTTTCAGAATCCGGAATTGTATTTGCTATACTGTCAAAATCTTCATCATTCATGACGAAAAACAGACCATTAATGTACGCGGGGTGATAGTTAAATTGTACCCCTTCTTTCTGACCGTTAAATGCGAATGGATACGTTTGATTCATTACTTGTAATTGAATCTCTTTTTGATTATATACATTTGGATGATTGCGTTTATTATAATAAACAAGCGTAACTGTTCCTTTTTTAGGATGATACGTTTTCTGTTTTTGTTTTCGCGCCTCTTGATTGTATTCACTTTCCTTCATAAGCGGTGCCACTTCTGTTTCTCCCTTATTGGACTGAAAAGATGCATACACTCCAACAAAACTCATATATTGAAAATCATCATATCCATATTGATGCAGTAATTTTTCAACCGCACCTTCCTCAAAGACTTCATGAGTAGAAGTACCTTTTTCTATGTACGAAAATGAGTGTACTCCTCCGTCCCGCCACATATCTTGCATACTAGAAAAATATAAGAACACTGTACCTGTTGCAGTAACTACAAACGTCGTTGCCATAGACAGCATGAAGAAAAAGCGACCATTTTCCTTCATTCGATGTGATAATTGATTCACTATAAACAAATACGGATATGTATACATAATCTTTTTATTTCGTTTTATCATTTCTAATATTTGTGTAACGCCGTGTGTAAATGAGAAATACGTTCCAAAAGAAATTAATATAACAACAGGAAAAAAGTATAATGCTATCGTTGGCATCGTCACTTGTAGCGCTAGCGTATACCCCACCCCTAAACAAACAAAACCAAATAAACAAAGCCACTTTGATGTTTTCGCTTCTCTTTTATCCGTACGAAATTCTTTTAATAACCGAATGATTTTTATATTCCATATACGTAAAGCACTTATAAAAGATAAGAAAATAAATACGACCATATATGTAACAAAAGTCACACCAATCGCTCTCACGTCAAATATGACAGGGAGTTCTTTCGGAAGGCGAAGTAACATGCTAAATACCATAAAAAAGAGTTTCAAAAAGATCATTCCAAGCCCAATACCGAAAATATTAGCGAAAATCCCAATTAATATTTGCTCGGTCATAATCACTCCTATTACGTTAGATTTCGTTGCTCCCATTAACATATATAGTCCTAATTCTTTCTTACGTGCTTCTATGAAAATAGAAGTAGCATACAAAATAAATACGACGAAAAAAGAAATAATTATAATGTTACATATGATAAGTCCCCAGCGTACATTTTGATACCACATTGTCTCTTGCATATACGGATGTACAATAACAGACATGTATGCAAAAGACGCAAATATTGCAAAACAACTACTTAAGAAAAACACTTTATAATTACGCCAATTCCCCTTTATATTTTGCATCGCTAGTTGCCTAATGTTCATCTACCGTCCTCCTGTAACTTACTACATAGGTAAAAAGCTAGAGGTTTCCCTAGCTTTTTACGTGTTTTAAATATCCTCTTTGAGCGATCATAAAGTAAATGGCAGAAGCTAAAATATATGCTCCAATTACAATCGCACCTGATTTCCATAAATCAATATAAAGCATTTTCCCTAACGTATGAAGGGCAAATCCACTATGAATTGTACCGATTAAAATTGGGATAAAGAAGATAACACCCATTTGTCGAATTGCAATTTTACGAATTTCTTTATCTGTCATACCAATTCTTTTTAATGACTTAAATTGAATACGATCTTGTTCTTTATCATTAAACCATTTAAAGTATGTCATGCTACAAGCGAAGAAGAAGAACAGTACTGCTACGAAGAAACCGATGAACATTGTAATCGCTCCGGATTCTCTTATATCTTTATAAGCAAACACTGAATTTTTCAGTTCTCCTTGCTTTTCTGGCGCAATTTCCTTTTTTAAATCTAGCACAAGATTTTCGGTACTTTTCCAATCTTCAATATAATAACCATAATATTTCGTCTTTTCTCCGTCTGGTACGAGCTTTGCATATTTCTCAAAATCTTGATCATTCACAATAAGATATTCGTCATCATTAAAAACAGAATATGAAGTTGGTTCATTTAACTGCACAGACTGTTTTTGCCCATTAATTGCAATTTCATATGGCTTCGTACGATCTATCTTCACTAGATCATTTGTCATATCACTCATGATCATCGTCGCACTACCTGGTGCATTATGAACTTCTCTAACTTCTTCCCTTTTTTGTTTGCGTACTTCCGCATTATATTCTTTCTCTGAAACAATCGCTGTTGGCACTTCATGTTCACTGTTAAAGAACGTTATTTTCTGCGTTGCAGGTAGTTTTACGTAGTTTATTTTTCGTGCATCTTCAAACCCATTCTTTTTTAATAATCCTTGTACTTTTTCCTCGTCAATAATGGTATGCGTATTTATACCCTTTTCTTCATATGAAATAGCATGTGGCGTAAGGTCTACCGTTTTCGCACTCATATTTTCAAAATATACATAAAGCGTACCAACTGCTGAAGAAACAACTGCTGTAATGATAGAAATGACAAATAGAAAACGAGCATTATCTTTCATTTTATAAATAAGATTGCTAAGTACAAACATATTTGGATACGTATAAAAAGATTGTTTTCTTTTTTGCAATGCTTTTAATACGACTGTACTACCTTGCGTAAATAGTAAATACGTTCCGCCAATCGTCAGTCCTACAATTGGTAAGAAATACATAATAAAATTCATAATTGTTACTTGGAAACAGAGTATATACGGCGCAATAATACAGCCTATACCGACTACACCTAACCATGTAAATGCAAAAGGCTCTACTTTTTGTTTTCTTGCTTCTCTTAATAAATCAATAATTTGCAAGCGCCCTACTGTCCAAACACTAAACAATGATAGGATTAAAAAGAGGATAAAATATACGCCAGCTGTAATAAGAACTGCTTTTCCATTCCACACAAGCGGCAGTGTTTTATCAATTTTTAGTAAGACACTGAGTGCTTGGAAGAAAAGTTTTGAACAAAGCATTCCAATCCCAATACCTACTACAATTGCAATACTACCTAACATCAGTTGCTCTAATATAATCATTCGGCCAAGTTGTGCCTTCGTTCCACCTATTAATGTTAATAAACCGAATTCTTTTTTTCTTGCTCGTAAAAACGTTGAATTTGCATATAAAATAAAGAGTGCTGAGAAGATGACTACAATATAATTCATCGATTCTAATCCTTTTGTAATCATCGTCCTCATACTAATATTACCGCTTACGACATCTGGATGATAAATGAAGGAAGCATACATGAAAAATACTACGATCGATAAACAACTACTAATAAGGAATGCTTTATAATTACGCCAATTTCCTTTTACGTTATTAAGCGCGAGCTGGCGAAAGTTCATGATATTCTCCTCCTAACATCGCAAGTACGTCTAAAATTTCTTGGAAAAAGGCTTGCTTCGTTCTCCCTTTATGGATTTCCGAGAAAATTTCTCCATCGCGTATGAAAAGAATACGTTCGCAATAGCTAGCTGCTACCGGATCGTGCGTTACCATTGCAATTGTCACTTTCTTTTGCTCATGTAAATCTTGAAGTGCTCCCATTAATGATTTAGCTGACTTAGAATCTAAGTTTCCAGTTGGCTCATCTGCTAAAATTAACGTTGGTTCATGAATAATCGCCCTTGCAGCAGCTGCACGTTGTTGTTGTCCGCCTGATACTTCGTATACTTTTTTATTTAAAATTTCTTCGATGTTTAAAAACCTCGCAATTTCAAGTACTTTCGCATCAATTTCTTTTACAGATTTCTTCGCCATTACAAGCGGCAAAATAATATTTTCTTTAATGGATAACGTATCAAGTAAGTTGAAATCTTGGAAAATGAATCCTAAATGTGTACGGCGAAATTCCGCCAATTTTGCAGCACGCATTTGATTAATTTCTTCACCATTTACAAGTACATGACCTGAAGTTTGCTTATCAATTGTCGCTAATAAATTTAAAAGCGTTGTTTTACCACTCCCTGAAGGCCCCATAATTCCTACAAATTCGCCTTCTTCAATTTTAAAATTTATATCATTTAAAGCAGTCGTCGCTACTGAACCTTTCGATTGGTACACCTTCGTTAACCCTTTTACTTCAAGAACACTCATTTCTAATCCCCCTATGTGTTTTCTTCTTACATTTACTATAAGAAAAATAAGAAAAAGAAACGAGTGATTTCCCTTACAAAACGTTTTGTTATCTTACAATTTTGTCATTTTTCTCATTAATGTATGATATTCTTCATCTTTTGCAAATTGGAACGTAAATGTTGTCCCTTCATCTTCTGTTGATTGTACATAAATTCCATGATGTAAATTACCGCAAATTTCCTTCGTAATATATAAACCCATTCCAGTTGCTTCCCTCGTTTTACGGCCGTTTACTCCCGTAAAGAACGGATCAAATATACGCTTTACATCTTGCTCTGGAATACCAATTCCATTATCTCGAATATGCAGTAACACCTTTTGATCCTTCTCTTCAATTTGAAATTGAATTTCTTTTTTCTCTGCTTCTGAAATTTTTGTATACTTAATTGCATTTACAACAATTTGACCTATAGCAATACTCAGCCATTTTCTATCAGATGCAACCATACAAGTATCTTCTTCAAACATCACTTTCGGAAATACAGAAGATTGAATGAAAGACTTTCTATTTTCATTAATAATATCTCGAATGACATCTATAACATTTACTACTTCTACTTTATAGTCTTTTGAAAACTGATCTAACCTCGCCATATGTAACGCTAAATCTAACCCATTTAAAATACGGTTATTTTCTTCACGAATACTTTCAATCGTTCTCCTTGCTTCACGGTGTTCCTTACCATATTTCTGTAACAATAATTCAATAACGGATACTGGTGTTTTCATTTGATGAATCCATTGGTTCATAAATATCATTTGCTGTTGTTCTTTTGCATGCTGTTTATGAACTTCATTCATATATTGCTGTCTTAGCAACGTAAAAGACTCAACGACCATCTCTTGCTCTACCGTATACGAAGTATCAATAAGTAAAGAATCATGTAATGTATTTCCGCCAGCAACATATTTTTCGATTCTCTTTAAAAACACACTTCGTTTTCGGTAATCGTAAATGAGGTATACAGTAAACACAACTGTCCCTAATAACAGTCCGTATAACCACGTACTCCAATCAATTGATCTTTTTTCTAAAAGACTTTGTAACTGCAATACGAGTCCAAATAAACAAAGGCTTACAATATAAGAAAGAATTAAAGAAAAGCGGTCTATGAGGTAACTTTTAGCCTTCATGCCCTTCGCCCCACTCTGTAAGAAGCGCATAACCGTATCCACGTTTCGTTACAATTGCATTTTTAATACCTAACTCCTCTAATTTCTTCCTTACACGCTTTACATTCACAGTTAATGTATTATCATCAACAAAAGCTACTTCATCCCATAAGGCCTCTAACAGCTCTTCACGTGTCACGTATTGATTCGCTTGTTTCATTAAACATTCTAATAAATAAAATTCATTTTTTGTAAGTTCAGTTTGTTGCCCTTTCCACTCTACTGTGTGCTGTGATGGAAATAATAACAATCCATTAACACCTAAACAATCACTTTCCGCGGCCAAAGCATACTCACCATACCCGCGGCGAAGTGCACTCTTCACCTTTGCCATTACGATATCTAAATGGAACGGCTTTGTAATATAATCATCCCCGCCATTCTCAATCGCCATCACTTGATCCATTTCCCCTGTCCTTGCAGAAACGAAAATAATTGGCGCATTCGATACAATGCGGATTTGGCGGCACCAGTAGAAGCCATCAAAGTATGGTAAATTAATATCAAGTAACACAAGATGAGGACTTACTTTTACAAACTCATCTTTTATATGCCGTAAATCGCTTACTCTGAAAGATTGATATCCATACCTTTCTAAATGCTCCTCTAATATTTCTGCAATTTTTTCATCATCTTCTACAATTAATATTTTATACATGTTCCTTTTCTCCCCATAAAATATTCTCCTAAAATCACTTCTTTTTCTATTATAAATTGAAACTTTAATCAATGGGGATTTTTTCCTATATCGACTTATGGTTCACCTATGCGAATCGGATCTTTACTGGACTCAAATAGCGAAAAAAAAAGACCGCCATATTTCGGCAGTCTTAATCGATAAATTCAAATTGATATTCAAGAATTTTTACAATATCTCCATCTTGAGCACCACGTGCACGAAGGGCTTCATCGATACCCATACCACGCATTTGACGAGCAAATCGACGTACAGATTCATCACGTGAGAAGTCTGTCATCTTGAATGTTTTCTCAATGTCATAACCAGAAATGACAAATGTACCATCACTTTCGCGTGTAATTTCAAAATTAGCTTCAGATTCAAATTTGTACATTACACTTGCTTCAGATTCTTCTACATCATCGTACATTGGGAATTCTGGTGTTGTTTCTAACAAGTTCGCTACTTCAAATAGCAAGTCACGAACACCTTGTTTCGCTACAGCTGAGATTGGGAAGATTTTTACTTCGTCTCCCACTTTCTCTTTAAATCCTTGTAAGTTTTCTTCTGCATCTGGCATATCCATTTTGTTTGCAACAACAACTTGTGGACGCTCAGTTAAACGCATATTGTATTCTTTTAGTTCATTATTGATTGTGACATAATCTTCATATGGGTCACGTCCTTCTAAACCAGACATATCAATAACATGCACAATAACACGTGTACGCTCGATATGACGTAAGAATTGGTGTCCAAGTCCGACACCGGAATGTGCCCCCTCAATTAGTCCAGGAAGGTCAGCCATAACGAAACTGCGGTTATCACTAGTTTCAACAACACCAAGATTCGGAACGATTGTTGTAAAGTGATATTCTGCAATTTTCGGACGCGCTGATGATACAACAGATAATAATGTAGATTTACCTACACTTGGGAATCCAACAAGTCCAACATCTGCTAGCACTTTAAGTTCTAGAATGACATCACGTTCTTGACCTGGTTCCCCGTTCTCAGCGATTTCAGGCGCTGGATTCGTTGCTGTTGCGAAACGTGAGTTACCACGGCCACCACGGCCACCTCTTGCGATTACAGCTGTTTGTTCATGTGTTACTAAATCGGCAAGAATTTGACCTGTTTTTTCATCTTTCACTATTGTTCCTGGTGGAACCTTTACGATTAAATCTTCAGATTTACGACCGTGCTGACCTTTACTCATTCCGTGCTGACCGCGATCAGCTTTGAAATGACGTTGGTAGCGGAAGTCCATTAATGTACGTAAGCCTTCCTCAACAACAAAAACAACATCTGCACCTTTACCACCGTCGCCACCTGCTGGGCCACCTTTTGGAACATACTTCTCACGACGATACGCAACCATTCCGTTACCACCGTCGCCGCCTTTTACATATATCTTGACCTGATCTACAAACATTATCTCACCACACTTTTTTCGATTAGTTGTAATACAACCGAGACTTCTTCGTCTCGTACTGCATAAGAAATGGAATACCATTTATTGTTTTGGTTCGCAAGCCAGTTCTGTAGTTCTTCTACATTCGTTAGCTTTCCACGAAAATCAAAAAAGAAACGAGCATTATCCGCGTCACATTCAATTGTGATACAAACATAATTTTCAACATATACGTCTAAACTATGCTGAAGCATTAAGAAAAATTGATTCGTCCATGTACATACAGTCTCATCGATATGAGATAAGTTATGTAATTCTCCTAATACTTCGTACTCCAATAAGCACGGTTGCTGTTTCCAATTATATGTTAAAATCCACTCTGAAAATAAAGGCATTGATAGCCCTATCAGATTGGATTCTTGTCTGGCTTCTTGGACAAAACGATCGATGAGCCTATGAATCTCTTCCACTTTTCCAAGGGAAAGATTTCCTTTAACCATCTGCAAACGATTGAGCCAATCATGTCTTGAATGGCGCAACGCATCTATAATTGTCCATTTTTCATTCATTTAGATACCCCTTAATATAGAAAAACTCTAACCTGCACTCAGGTTAGAGTTTTCCGTGAGTTCTTATGCTTCTTGAGCAACAGGATATACGCTCACTTGTTTGCGGTCACGACCAAGACGCTCAAAGCGTACTACGCCGTCAACTTTCGCGTATAAAGTGTCATCGCCACCACGACCAACGTTAACACCTGGATAAATTTTTGTACCGCGTTGACGGTAAAGAATTGAACCACCTGAAACCGTTTGACCATCTGCGCGTTTAGCACCAAGACGTTTTGACTGAGAGTCACGACCGTTCTTTGTACTACCTACACCTTTCTTAGATGCGAAAAACTGAAGATCTAATCTTAACATACGTTACACCTCCTGCACTTTTTCTATTAAACGGATATACTTTCCGTAATCAAGTTCAATCGTCTTAAGCGAAACAACCAATCCTTCTAAAAGTATCTGTGCTTTTTCTGCTGCATGAACGTCTAAATCATTAGGCAATTCATACGTTAAGAATCCGCCATCACTTCCGAGTTCAATAGTTGCCTGCACTTTACAAAGTTCTTCCACTGCATTTATAGAACCAAACACGACCGCTGTAGTTCCAGCACAGACAAGGTCTTGTCCATGTGGCGCATAATTGGCATGTCCAGTCATTTTAAATGATTGGATACTTCCTAGTTTCGTGCGACTTATCGTAATCTTAATCATCTTAACCAGAATTAAGCGTTGATAGCTTCAACTACTAGCTTAGTGTAAGGTTGACGATGACCTTGTTTCTTACGATTGTTCTTTTTCGCTTTGTATTTGAAAACGATGATTTTCTTAGCGCGACCTTGTTTTTCAACTTTCGCAGTAACTGTTGCACCTTCTACAACTGGGCTACCAACTTTCACGTTTTCGCCACCAACGAAAAGAACTTTGTCAAAAGTAACAGTTTCACCAGCTTCAACATCTAATTTTTCAATGTAGATTGCTTGACCAGCTTCAACTTTAATTTGTTTTCCACCTGTTTCGATAATTGCGTACATACTTGCACCTCCTCTTAATTACTAAGACTCGCCAAAAACGAGGTAGACATAAAATGCCTTTAAGGAACCTGTCTTGTGCGGTTGTAGCATATAGCAGTTTAGGTGCTATAAACTATAACATAAAGATGTTACCATGAATCATTGACTATTGTCAATGAATGTTCTGCTAACTATTTTTTCCGTTCTACAATTTCTTTCTTACTTCCAAAACGGATAATAGCGTACTTTTCGATAATATCATCTTTGAAATAAATTTCAACTGGAATATTTTTTTGTAATTCTTTTTGTAAAAAATGTTTTTGCAAAATTTTTGGTGCAGCGATTAATACTGCTTCATCTTCTATATTGCCATATGTAATTAACTCTCTCTCTAGCTCATATGCAATTGTTTCATAAGACATAACATACCCCGTCGCTTTACAAGGTACACATTCTTCTAATAATACGTCACGTAACGAATGCTTCTTACGTTTTCGCGTCATCTCTAAAATACCTAACTCTGTAAACCCAAGCACTCTTGTATATGTGCGATCATCTTGCAT
This sequence comes from Bacillus cereus group sp. BfR-BA-01316, assembly GCF_022664195.1. NCBI lineage: Bacteria > Bacillati > Bacillota > Bacilli > Caryophanales > Bacillaceae > Bacillus > Bacillus cereus group sp. BfR-BA-01316. The sequence goes on along the minus strand of NZ_JAKUGX010000021.1, from coordinate 68,263 downwards.
AGCAGCTATGAGGCGTTCTCTTACCTTCTCTTTATCTTCCCGTCTTTTCATATTAATAAAATCAATTAATATCATCCCGCCAATATCACGAAGTCTTAATTGACGAGCAATCTCTTCAGCAGCCATTTCATTTGTGCGAAATACGGTATCTTGTAAATTTTGTTTTCCAGTAAATTTACCTGTATTCACATCAATTACAGTCATCGTCTCCATTTGTTCTACAATTAGATAGGCACCATTTGGTAGCCACACAATTTTTTGAAGTGCTTTCTCGATTTCACGATCTATTCCAAAATGGTTAAACATCGAAGATTTTTCATTATAAAAGGATACTCTTTCTTTCCCTACTTTTTCTTCTAATTCTTTTACTATACTTCTCGTATCTACAACTACTTTTTCAATCGTTTCAATTGGGTTCTCCTGAAATACACGATCTAAAAACGTCGCTGGTTGATGAAGTAGTAAGGGCGCCTTCCCTTGATCTTCTTTTCTTTTTAACTCTTCATATAACTGCTGCAACCCTTGCATTTCGGCTTGTATTTCTTCAATTTCTCCTTTTTCAGAAGCAGAACGGAAAATGTATCCACCCGTTCCTTCTACTTCAATTTCGAGTAACTGTTGTCTTCTTTTATTATTTTTTATTTTCCGAGAAACAGCGCGCATGTCATCATACGGCATGTAAACGACATATTTTCCGGTAAATTCTATATTCGCTGTTAATTTTGGCCCTTTCGTATCAATTGCCTCTTTCACAACTTGTACAAGTATCGCCTGCCCTTCATGTATGCGATATGAAGATGGTACATCATCATACGAAAGATATGCATGTTTTTCTAATCCGATATTTACAAAGGCTGCGTTCATCCCAGCAATTGTTCTTACGATACGCCCAACATAAATATGTCCGACAATCTCCTGCTCTTCATTCCGTTTCCATAAAAGCTCGACAATTTTTTGTTTCTCTTCTATCGCAACACGCTTTTCCAAACCAGTGTAATTAATATATAACGTCTTCAAAATTATTTCCTCACTTTTCACTTCTTTTCCTTACAATATAAAAGGTTAGTGTCGTCGTCAACACTAACCAATTAATTCTTCAATAGATGAAGTTGTTCGTTTTTCAGCAAAATACGCATACAACAATTCATTTTCGTCCAATGTGTAATGCTCTTTATATTTTCCATGGACGATAATAGAGTGCTTATATCCTCTGCGAAATTTTGTGAAAATCGTATATAAATGATCTTCCGTTTTCACCTCAATAGGTGCTATTTTTTCAATATCTCTTTTATTCCCATAATAACGTTCTAATAAAAAACGCATAAATGCGTACCGTCTTTGTTTCCATTCTTGATATAAAGAAATCGCTAGAAAAACGAGTAATACCCACATCATAATGTTATTACTATTCCAAAGTAACTGCCATCCTAATATTACACTAAAAAAAACACATGACAATTTCATCATCTTTTCATGTGCTTGTAAATAGGGAAAACGATATGATAATACATTAAATAATACTTTTCCGCCATCAAGTGGCCAAATAGGCAATAAATTAAACCCTAAAATAATGACATTATTCCATACAAAGAAATGGTACAAATCATCAGTTACCCAGCCTGCTTGATACAAAATGTAAGCGACCGCAATCATCCATATATGCTGAATTGGCCCCGCCATAACGACAATTAATTCTTCTTTTAACGATTTATTCCCATGTTCCTCCATCTCAACTACGCCACCAAACGGCAAAAGCTGAATTTGTTTAATACGCCAATTATAATACGCTGCGGCAAAAGCATGCCCAAGTTCATGAATGAGAACGATACAAAATAACAATAGTAACTCTTTAAAACGCGCCGTAAAAATACCAATGACAATAATAACCCAAAACAACGGATGCACAGAAATTTTCGTGAAAACATCTCTATATTTAATCAAATGAAATCACCTGAATAGGATCAATAAATTTTTCATTCTTTTTCATCGCAAAATAAAATTTACCGTTTTTATTATTTTCGTCACTATTCACCGTTCCGATTTTTTGTTTTTTCGAAACGTAATCATATAACTTCACTGACATATCGTTTAAATTTCCGTACCAAGACTCCGTGCCATCAGCGTGCTGAATTTGAACTGTATTTCCAAGTTCCTCTTTCTTGCCCGCAAAAACAACTATACCTTCATTTACTGACTCCACAGTTGCATTTGTAGCCGTTTGAACAAATACACCCTGGCCGTTTTTTTGAAATCCTTGCATCACCTTTCCAGAGGCAGGAATCGCATAATCCTTTTGCTGAATAGCCTCTTCTTTTTTCTCATTTGGAGAAAAGAACACGAGAGGTTTTCCAAACTGATTTTCATACCATTTCGATATAGTAGCAAATTGAAATTCTTCTTGCATAACTTTTTCTGTAACAGCTCTAGTACCATCAAAAGAAGAAGGTGCGTTCTTAAATAAAATAGCAACTGAAAGAACTAATATTGCTGATAGCAAAACTTTGAAGAGAAAAACTTCTTTTCGAAATAGAGGATGAAATTCCTTCTCCCCCTCTTCAATAAAGACCGTTTCGCTATCAAAATCTCCTCCCGCAAAATACCGCTCTTCTTCTAGCAATTCTTGCTCTGCTTTCCTTTTCGCAATCCGCTTTTTAATTTCTTCCACTCTTCTATTCTTCATACGGTCTCCTTTCTTTCGTTAGCCTTATTCAAATAGAAACAGTTATATACAGTTTGTACATATGTATGAGTTATAGAAGGAAGATATTCATGCGAAGAAAAAAGAAAGCACTCCGCATTTATGCGAAGTGCTTTTAACGGATTCCAAAGAAATTTTTCATCTTTGTAAATACCGATACTTTTTCTTGTTCAAATGCTTGTAATGGTACATTCTCACCTAATAAGCGTCTTGCAATATTACGATAAGCTATTGCTGCTTTCCCACTAGGTTGCAGTGCTACAGGTTCACCTGTATTCGTAGCACGAATAACTTCATCATCATCCTCGACAACCCCAAGAAGCTCGATTGACAGTGTACGTACGATTTCATCAACATCTAACATATCCTGTTCATGAAGCATATGACTACGCACACGGTTAATGACAAGTTTCGGTGGTTCAATATCCTCTTTCTCTAAAAGCCCGATAATACGATCCGCATCACGCATTGAGGATACTTCTGGTGTTGTTACAACGATTGCTTTATCCGCACCTGCTACAGCATTTTTAAATCCCTGCTCAATCCCCGCAGGACAATCAATTAATATGTAATCATAATCTTGACGTAATACTTGTATTAATTCATCCATTTGTTCAGGTGTTACCGCCGATTTGTCGCTCGTTTGTGCTGCAGGTAATAAATAAAGATCATCAAAACGCTTATCTTTAATAAGAGCCTGAGGTAAACGACAACGCCCTTCAACGACATCAACAAGATCAAATACAATACGATTTTCCAGCCCCATTACTACGTCTAAATTGCGTAAACCGATATCTGTATCAATTAAACACACTTTTTTTCCAGATAACGCAAGGGCTGTACCAATGTTCGCAGACGTTGTAGTTTTACCTACTCCGCCTTTTCCAGATGTAATTACTATTGCCTCTCCCACAGCTATACAATTCCCCTTTCTAACTTTGTTAAATTAGGTCTAAGATGAGTGAGAAGTTGCAGGCGATCGACAACAATGTGATTGTTCTCATTAATGTACGCACATTCTGCCGCCTCTGCTCCGTCTTCTTTCTCTTCCGGAGCCCGCATTGTCACATCACTAATTCGGAGTTGCATAGGGTTCATAATAGATGCAGCAATAACAGCTTCTGAATCTCCATCATACCCCGCATGTGCAATTCCTCTTAATGATCCCACGACAAAAATATTCCCCCCAGCGATAACCGTTCCGCCTGGATTAACATCTCCAATTAATAATAAATTTCCTTTTACATGTAACACTTGTCCAGAGCGAACAATTTTGGAAATAGGGACAATTTCTGTTTCTTCTTTCCAAGATATTGCTTCTGCTTTTGTTATAACATCACTTTCGATTGATTCTACAACAAGGTTCTTCTTATTGCGAATTAACGTACGAATCCCTTCTTGTTGTACTTCTGTTAAATAGCGATTTCCTACTTTAACACGCACTTCAATTAAAGAACGTCCGTCACCCTCATAGTAATGTGTAGAAAGCTTTTCATCCAATTCTTTTAGTAGTTCAGAGAATGAACAGCAATCATCTAAATGAAGTGTTATTCCATCTTTTGTCCCTTTTATCGTTACATTTTGTTGCTTTTTTTCTTCCACTAAAGTTCACCCCACCGATTCAATTCGACATAAAATTAGAAAATCCTTTTTTCTTTTTCTTCTATCGCTTTTGAAAGACGCACTAAATATCGTCTCAGTGGGAAACAAACTATTAATAGGAAAATTCCATTTAGCAATAAAGTAGCAAGGAGACGATCTGTGAAAAAGACAGATGCTGACATGTGAGTACGTCCTAACAAAGTTAAAAACCCATACACATAATACTCTAATGCTGCAATGCCAGCCAGTACGATAGAAGCGACAATAAATAAATTCAATTGTAATACCTTCATCACACTATAAACTAAATAAGCTAAAATCGGATAAGCAAATATATATATACCGACAAGTTCTGTGTATACGGTATCAAATAAGAAACCAAATAATAGTCCGTAGTAAATCCCTTGAACCGGACTATAGTACACCGTAATAAAACATAACACAATTATAAAGAAATGAGGTGCTGCTATACTCTCTTTCCAAAAGACGTCTGTTGGAACAACAGTAGAGAACATATTTTCAAATAAAAAAACAAAAAGGAGCAAAAGAGGAAGAGCTGCTCTTTTTAAAATCTTCATCATCTCTTCTTCCCCTCCTATTCTAACGGCGCCGAAGGCATATGGCGTTTGGCAACCGTAATATGCTCCACGTCATTTAAATCAGCTGCAGGTTTTACATAAGCAGTCTTTGTTAAACCGTATGGATCTGGCTGAACATCAACGATTGTTCCGATCACAAGCCCTTTCGGGAAAATATCCCCAAGTCCAGACGTTACAACTAGTTGATCTTTAGCTACTTTTGCATCAGAACCAATCTTTGTGAAAAGAAGCAATTGTTTTTCTTTGTCATAACCTTCGATTAAACCAAAGATATTTTCTTGCCCTTTTACAATAGCAGAAACACGATTTGTTCGGCTCATAGAACTTAACAACTCTACTGATGATGTAAACTGCGATACACTTTTCACACGTCCAACTAAACCTTGTGAAGTTACTACAGCCATATCTTTTTTAATTCCTTGCTGTGCCCCTTTATCAATTCCAATTAAATCGTACCATTTATCTGGATTACGAGAAACAACAGTAGCTGGAATTTCAGTATAATCGCTAGGCAACTCTTTTTTACCAGTTAACTCTTGTAATTTCTTTTTATCATCCTCTAATTGCTTTACTTCACCTGATAACTTTGCATAGTTATCTAATTTTGCTTTTAATTCTTTATTCTCTTCATACGTGCGCTTTACATCTTCTACGTTCTCGAAGAATCCGGCAACATAATTCGCTGGCTTTTGGAATACACGTTCTACAACACCGACAGTATCTTTTATAAACTGCTCTGGCCATGATAAACTGTTCCGTTCTTTCAATGAGATTCCAATCAATGCCACGAGAAGAATAATACTAACTAACAAAACAATTAATCTTTTGTTTAAGAAAAACTGTGGCACGTTCACACCCTCTTAATTTCATTGATTTTTATTTTGCAATATTATCGAGCAGCAGTTTTGAAAAGGTCGATATTATCTAATGCTTTACCCGTTCCAATTGCTACGCAATCTAATGGATTTTCTGCAACAAGAACTGGCATATTTGTTTCTTCACTAATCACTTTATCTAAGTTACGTAGTAATGCCCCACCACCTGTTAATACGATACCACGGTCCATAATATCCGCTGCTAATTCAGGTGGAGTTTTTTCTAACGTATTTTTAACTGATTCTACAATTGCATCTACTGTATCTTTTAATGCATCTGCAATTTCTTCTGGTTGAATTAGTACTGTTTTTGGTAAACCACTTACTAAATCACGACCGCGAATTTCCATAGGCTCGATACCTTCTGGCTCGCCTGCAGAACCGATTTCTAATTTTAATGCTTCTGCTGTTCTTTCACCGATCATTAAGTTATAGCTCTTCTTAATGTACTGAATGATTGAGTCGTCCATATCATCACCAGCAACACGAACTGATTGACTTGTTACAATACCACCTAAAGAAATAATTGCAACTTCTGTTGTACCACCACCGATATCAACAACCATACTACCAGTCGGCTCCCAAACAGGTAAGTTTGCACCAATTGCTGCTGCAAATGGCTCTTCGATTGGATAAGCATCACGAGCACCAGCTTGACGAGTCGCATCGATTACCGCACGTCTTTCTACAGCTGTAATACCAGATGGTACACATACCATTACGTATGGTTTACGTGAGAAGAATCCATTTGATTTTTGAGCTTGTTGAATGTAGTATTTCATCATTGTTGCTGTTGTTTCGTAATCAGCAATTACACCATCTTTCATAGGGCGAAGTGCCACTACGTTTCCTGGTGTACGACCAATCATTTGTTTTGCATCGCTACCTACCGCAACGATTTGTTTCGTATCAGTTTGTAATGCTACTACTGAAGGTTCACGTAAAACTACACCTTTCCCTTTCACATATACAAGCGTGTTCGCTGTTCCTAAGTCTATTCCAAGATCGCGAGTAAATCCACCAAATCCAAACATATCATTTATCTTCCCTTCTTATTTTCACGGACTCATTTTTCTTACTTTATATTTATAAAAACAGTACGTTTTTTTTATATCTGCATCCTTTTTGTAGATAATTTTCTACAAAAAACTCATAAATCACATTATAAAACAAAATAAGTAAAAAGAATAGTCTTAAATATGACCTTTTTCCTTTAAACTCACGAACTGATGGTCACCTATTATGATATGATCAAGTACTTCAATTCCGATAATTCGACCACACTCTACTAATCGTTTTGTAACTTCAATATCTTCACGGCTCGGCGCCGGATCTCCTGAGGGATGGTTATGAAGACATATAATAGAGGCTGCTGCCCGACGGAACGCTTCTTTAAAGTAGGGTAAGAACCCGGCGCCTTACTTAGTTTCTTAAGCAGGTTTCCAAGAACTCCCCTCCAAACCGTACGTACTCCTCTCAGAGTATACGGCTTTCCATTTATCAATCTAACTTCCCATTGTGTAAGTCATAGTGGCATTTCACACACATTGCGATTGTTTTTCGATTTCTTGCAATCATGGTTTGTTCCCATCGTTTTTTTCCTTTTAGATTCTTAAGTTTGTTGACATGGTGCATTTCTAATGGAACATTATCTATACCACACCATTCACATTTTTCAGCTAAAAGGCGCTCAATGAGACTTGTTTTGCCACCAAATTGAACTGTAATCGGTTCTATATCAACCTCTTCATTATTAGTCTTTGTATTATTTTCCATTTTTTGTTCTATGAAGTATGCAATACGTTGCCCATCTTTCGTCTTGTAGCGAATACCAAAGTTTCCGTTTATAGAAAATTTATTGATTATCTTGCTAACGGTACTTTTATATTTATTAGCATAAGTTTTTATCATGCTGTATTTCATGGTTTGACGGAAAGATTGCAGAACATGCACATTACTAGCTAGTCGATAATAATTGTACAGTCCTCTTATTTCGGCATTGTATTGTCTTATGATTTCTATGTCATCATTACGGAGTAAATACGGTCTATGAATCGGTTTCCATTGATTATTTTTCCCGAGGCTTAATGCACCAAGGTCAATGAGTTTTTTGATGTATTTTTCGTGAGGTACAAAGAGTTTGGCTTGAAAATTAAATTTCCTTTTTTGTGTGCCGTTAGGCATTTTCATTGTTTGCCAATCCCTAGCTACTCTTATATCATACCCAAGAAATCTCGCATTCTTTTTGCTATGTGTAATCAGCGTCTTTTCCGCACTTAGTTCAAGTTTTAGTTTATCAGCTAGAAAAATCGTTAAATCCTTCTTGATTTCTTCTACCTCTTCTTTGCTTGCTATAACACCAATAAGAAAATCATCTGCATATCTCACATATTTCATTCTACGATAATTCGGGTCAAACAGATCCTTACTGTCATGTTTGATTAACTTTTTGTAGAGTTCTTTCAATTCATTGGCTCTTACAGCTCTAGTTTCTTTGTTTAAATTTGACCATTCACGTTTATTCTTATGTTTATGATAAGTTATTTTCGATGCTAGATTATGGTAGGTTAGATTATGTCTGCGTTTATCACCTTTATTGAATATCGATGTATATTCTTCAATGTATTTATCCAATTCATTAAGGTAAATATTAGAGAGAGTTGGGCTAATGATACCACCTTGTGGAGTTCCACTGAATGTTTTATGAAATACCCAGTCTTCCACATAACCAGCACGTAGAAATTTCCAAATCAAGTTGATAAATTTTTCATCCTCGATTCTTCTTCTCAAGATGTTGATAAGAGTGTGATGGTCAATATTATCAAAGAATCCCTTTATGTCACCTTCGATAAACCAGCGAGTGCCAGTAAAGGTATGTTTAATTTGCTTAAGAGCCGTATGACAACTTCTGTTTGGTCTGAAAGCATGTGAGTTTTCAGAGAATGCAGGTTCGTAGATACTTTCAAGAATTTTTCTAGCTACTTCTTGAACTAATTTATCCTCAAAGGTTGGTAATCCTAAAGGTCTTAGTTTCCCATTCTTTTTTGGAATATAAGTTCTTCTTGCGGGATTAGGTTGATATGTTTGATTTCTAAGCTTTTCAATAAGAGTATCTATTCTTTTTACACTCATGCCGTCTATAGTATCTTCATTTACACCTTTGGTGTTACTTCCTTTATTAGGATAGATTTTGGCATATGCGTCTAAGAAAAATTCAATGTTATATAGATTCCGATATAATCGCTTAAATGTGTAATTTTCTTCAATCGCCTTGGAAGTTAGACTGCTTAATACTACTTTTGGATTTCTCATAGAGCCTCACGCTCCTTCCCAATTTTGCATTAAACTAGATAAACTACTCTCCTTCGCCATGTAATAGGCTTTCCCTACCTCGGACTACTACGAGAGTTCCGTTGCCTTATTGGATATTAAGACACATTTGTCATAGCCTTTGTGGCGTTCCAACTTAGGCAATCCCCATTTAGTCATTTAGAAACTTAGGCATTCATAGTTTCGGATGTGACTTTCGCTCGTTACTTCCATACAGAAGTTGGTTAGAATAGTATCATTTCAGGTTCCTCGAAACCTTTAAGGAACCTGCTTATTCTATTCAGCGTTTATCGTTACCTCCCGCTGAAGGTCCCAGTAGTCCCCCTTGAGCTATCATTTAAGCAATCCAGCTTTCATCCTTGTCTATGAGTTTCATCTCGCCATTCAGTCGTGTCTTGGTAACTAGACAACTTATGGCTTTGCCAGCATGCTACACTCCCCGCTCGGTTTCCCTTACGGATAAGCTGGCTGATGATAGGGTAAAGATTATGATATTTCCCTACTGCTTTGCCAAAGCAGATTTTCTAAATGCCCTTATGGGCGCACAACTTCCCTTGGGTGCACAATCGACGTATTTAAACTTCCAATAAAAATCGTTTGCCTATGTATAACTTGATTTTTCGTATTCAAATATAAACAAACAAAATGCTCCTGTTGCAAAAAACGCATCTCTTCCATCATATAACTCGCACAATCTTCTGGACTTCGAATACTATATCTATTTTGATATTCTAAACGTACCATTCTTCTACCTAATTCAAAAGCAGCCATAAGCTGCGACGCTTTTGCAATCCCAACACCATGAATGCTCATCATCTCTTCTAACGTTGCATCCTTTAACATTCGTAAGCCGTCAAAATGATGTAGAATATTATCTGATAACGTTAACACCGTTTCTTCTTTAGAACCCGTTCTGAGTAAAACTGCAAGAAGTTCTCGATTCGATAAACTTCCTGCTCCTTCTAACAATAAACGCTCCCGTGGCTGTTCTTCTCTCACAACATCACGAATACCGTTCATCTCTCCACCCCTTTTTTTACGATTTCTCCTAAAGAAAACCCCATGCAATTTTACGCATGGGTTACATCGCTATCAAACTGTTTTAATTCACGGACAAGACGCGCAATTGGCAAGCCAACTACACTGTAGTAGTCCCCTTGAATATGTTGAACAAAAATAGACCCTTTACCTTGAATTCCATAGCTTCCTGCTTTATCAAGTGGTTCCTTCGATGCAACGTATACGTCTATTTCCTCTTCTGTTAATTCCCAAAATGTTACTTCTGTACGTTCATAAAAAGTTACCGTTTTTTCTTTCGATATAATTGCAACACCTGTGTATACTTCGTGTGTTTTCCCCGATAATAATCGTAACATTTCTTTCGCCTCAGCCTCATTAGACGGCTTTCCAAGAATACGCGAATCATATGTAACAATTGTATCTGCACCTAGTACAACGTGATCACTATGGTTTTCTGCCACAGCAGATGCTTTTTGCAAAGCAAGCGACATAACAATATCAGAAGGTGATGAATATGCACCAATCGTCTCTTCTACTTCACTAACAACGATTTCAAATGGCACATCTGCTAATTCAAGCAGTTCCTTCCTCCTTGGTGATCCTGAAGCTAAAATAATTTCCCTCATATTTTCTCCTTCCCTTCTCACATGAAGCAGAATAATTCAAATCAATCGTATCAAAGGAATAGTTTCCCCACAAATTCTAGAAATATCATTTTCTCTAAACAAAATAATAGTTCTTTTTAAATACGATTATATGCTGCCCATACAGAAAGCACTTTGCTCTAAATTCAAAAGAAAAGAAAGAAGTATATGTACTTCTTTCCCCTTCATCTCATTATCTTATTATTTTACTTTTTGTGAAACCATTTTTTCGTACGAAAGTAATCCATCAATAATAACTTGATTTAATTTAGCTACAGATTCCTTATCGCTCTTCCCTTCCTTAATCGTTTGCACCGCTACTGACGTATACGTATAAAGCTTCTTCGCATCTTCACGCTTCATACTCTTGCCTTCCTTTTCAATAGCTTTCCACTCTTTTTGAATCGCTTCTACATCTTTTGGATTACTTTTTCCACTAGTTTGTACGCTGGACACATATTTTGCTAAATGAGTATATAATGGCTGCACTTTCGCTAAAAACATTCCTACTTCTTTATCATTTTTGAGCAATACTTTATCTGTAATATCCCAATTTTTTTTCAAAACTGAAACACCATCTTGCTTATACTGATCTATTAATTGATTAACAGCCTGTTCATCGCTCGTAATAGCAACAACTAACGCATACTTATCACCACTCGGTTTCAAAGTAGCCACGCCCCCATTACTTTTCCACTCTTCAATAGCAGCCTGTCCTTTTTCTTCAGAGGAATAAAGCCCTCCTTGAACGAAAAATAGTTTCATTGGTTCTAATGCAGCTCCTACTTGTGCTTTTTGTTTTTCCTCTTTCGGTGTTGGTGTTTGTTCTGCCGTTCCACCCACCTTTAGTTCTTCATTCCCCGTCTGCCTCGAAGCTGTTACTTCGCTTCCCCCCGTCGTCCCTTGTCCTTTAAGTACATGCAGCATTCCCATTCCAAACGCCGTACCAATAATAATTGCAGTTGCAACGATTGCGATTATTGTATTGCTCCATTTCTTTCTGTACTGTTCCATAGGCAGAGTCTTTGTTTTTTTAAAAGGCACAACATTTTGTGACCTTTCACTTTCTGCTACCATCCAGTCAAACTCATCCTTCTTTTTTTCCTCATACTTCGCTTCTGTTCCATTTACTTTCACCGAGATCGTTCGTGATTGCTTGTCCATACACTCACACCTCACCTCTTGTCGTTGTCCGCATCATATCATATTCATTCCACAAAAAAACGAGATATTTGTCAGAGGAATTCGTCAAATAACCCTATATTATTATCTTATATGTATGCATTTGACTTCATTTGTAGAACAAAAAACTAGATAGCAAAGACTATCTAGTTTTTCTCGCGAATATATTTTCTAACTTCGGAAATGAAATACAGAGAACCTGTTATGATAAAAACATCATGTTCTCCTATCATTTCAACCTTTGTATCAATTGCCTCTTTCCAATCTTCAAAAACTAATTTTGACTCTTGTTGCGAATACGATGCAAGCTTGTCAGCAGAAATGGCACGATCAAAGGCAAACGTTGTAAATATTATTTCATCAGCAACTTTTTCTAATTGCCCTACCATGTTATGTAACTGTTTGTCACCAAGAGCAGTAAATAAAACTATTACATTCTTCTTTTTATAATGTGCCTCTACTGTTTTTACAAGACTTTCAATACCTTCTGGATTATGAGCACCATCTATTATAATATCTGGATTACTTTGTAACTTTTCAAATCGACCAATCCAGTATGCTTCTTGTAAGCCAGCTTTTATTTCCTCTTCATCAATTAAAAATGATAAATATGTTTTTAAATACATTACTGCCATAAGCGCTAGTGCTGCATTGCCTACTTGATGAATACCTTTCATTGAAATCCGAACATTTTCAAACGAGGCGAATGGACAAGCAAAATCAAAGTGTTCCCCCTCTTCATTAGAATGTTTATGTAGTGTTGTAAACTGTTTTCCAAGTTCATATAAGCTTGCATGATTTTCCTTAGCAACCTTTTGAATTACTTGTAATGCTTCTTCATTTTTCACACCAGTAATAACTGGAACACCAGACTTAATAATCCCTGCCTTTTCATATGCAATTTCTCCTAGTGTATTGCCTAAAATATGCATATGATCGTGACCGATATTCGTAATAATCGTGAGAACCGGATGAATAACATTTGTAGAATCAAATCTTCCCCCAAGCCCCGTTTCAAATAAAACAACATCACAGAAATTAACTTTACCGAAATAACAAATTGCCATTACTGTAATAATTTCAAACTCAGTCGCTTCTCCTAAGTCCGTCTCATCTAATTTTTCAACGACTGGCTTTACCATATTTACAAGTTCTGCAATCTCTTCATCTGCAATCGGTATTCCGTTTACACTAATACGTTCATTGAATGTTTCTATGTAAGGCGATGTAAACGATCCTACTTTATATTTCGCGTCTTCTAGCATGTAGCGCATATATGTTAAAGTTGAACCTTTTCCATTTGTGCCCGCAAGATGAACACATTTTATATGACGCTCTGGATTTCCGAGTTCTTCTAACATCCATTGCATTCTTTCTAGTCCTGGTTTTATCCCAAATTTCAATCGGCTATGAATCCAGCTTATCGCTTCTTCGTATGTATGTATCACGTTTGCTATTCCCCTTTCAAAAGACAAACTTCGTAATTCTATTATACGCAAAGAAAAGAGACTCACCAATATAGTGAGTCTCTGAAAAATATTTTTATCCCGCTATTTGCCGGGCAGTAAGACTCCCACCTCAAAATTCAGCTAGAGCAAAGAAGTTGGGCGGGAGTCGTGCTTCCCGTAAACGCCCGATTGGTGAAGGCTAATAATCAGTGGGGGATGAACAAAACCCCCACTGATTAAAGTTTCACTTTATTTTTCAAGATCAGCTAGACGTTGACGAACTGCTTCGCGTTTTTCTAGATAATCTTGCTCTTTCGCACGCTCTCCGTCAATAACTTCTGCAGGAGCTTTCGCTACGAATCCTTGGTTTGAAAGTTTCTTCTGTACACGTTCTACTTCTTTATCGAACTTCTCAAGTTCTTTTTCAAGACGCGCTTTCTCTTCATCAAGATTGATAAGATCAGCTAATGGTAAGAATAACTCTGCACCTGATACGATTGCAGTCATCGCTTTTTCTGGCGCTTGTAAATCAATCTTAATTGTTAGTTCACTTGGGTTACAGAAACGCTCAATGTAAGAGCTGTTTTTCGTAAGCTGAGCTAGTACTACCTCGTCTTTTGCTTTAATTTGCATTTGAACTTTTTTGCTCATTGGCGTATTTACTTCCGCACGGATGTTACGAACAGAGCGAATGATATCAACTAGAAGGTGCATTTCTGCTGCCGCTTCTTTATCTTGTAAATCTTCGCGAACTGTTGGCCATGCTGCTACTGTAATAGACTCGCCTTCATGCGGTAAATGCTGCCAAATTTTCTCTGTTACAAATGGCATGAATGGATGTAATAGACGCATTGTTTGGTCTAATACGTAAGCTAAAATAGAACGAGTTGTTTTCTTAGCTGCTTCATCTTCACCGTATAGTGGAAGTTTCGCCATTTCAATGTACCAGTCACAGAAATCATCCCAAATGAAGTTGTATAATGAACGACCAGCTTCACCGAACTCATATTTATCCATGTTACGTGTTACGCTTTCGATTGTTTCGTTTAAGCGAGTTAAAATCCACTTATCCGCAACTGATTTTTCACCAGTTAAATCGATTTCTTCATACTTCATGTCATCCATGTTCATTAATACGAAACGTGATGCGTTCCAAATTTTATTAATGAAGTTCCAAGTAGATTCTACTTTTTCCATGCTGAAACGTAAATCTTGACCTGGTGCACTTCCTGTTGATAAGAAGTAACGCATCGCATCTGCACCGTACTTCTCGATAACATCCATCGGATCAATACCGTTACCAAGAGATTTACTCATTTTACGTCCTTGCTCATCACGAACTAAACCGTGAATTAATACATCTTTAAATGGACGCTCTCCTGTAAACTCTAAACCTTGGAAAATCATACGAGATACCCAGAAGAAGATGATGTCATAACCAGTTACTAAAGCATCTGTTGAATAGAACTTTTTAAAGTCTGCTGCATCTTCATTCGGCCAGCCAAGTGTTGAGAATGGCCATAATGCTGAACTAAACCATGTATCAAGCACGTCATTATCTTGATTCCAGTTTTCAAGATCTACTGGCGCTTCTGTACCTACGTATACTTCACCAGTTTCTTTATGATACCAAGCTGGAATGCGGTGTCCCCACCATAACTGACGAGAAATACACCAGTCATGAATGTTTTCCATCCAGCGTAAGTATGTGTTTTCAAAACGCTCTGGTACGAACGTTACTTTTTCTTCTTCTTTTTGTTGAAGCTCTACTGCTTTTTCAGCAAGTGGAGCCATTTTTACGAACCATTGTGTTGATAAATAAGGCTCAACAACTGCACCGCTACGCTCACTATGACCTACTGAGTGCATATGAGGCTCGATTTCTACTAATACGCCAGCTTCTTGTAAGTCTTTCACTAACTCTTTACGGCATTCGAAACGATCCATACCGTTATACTTACCAGCTTTTTCGTTCATCGTTCCATTTTCGTTCATTACTAAGATACGTGGTAAGTCATGACGGTTACCTACTTCAAAGTCATTCGGGTCATGAGCTGGTGTAATTTTTACAACGCCTGTTCCAAAGTCTTTTTCTACGTATTCATCAGCAATAATCGGAATCTCACGGCCTACGATTGGAAGTGTAACTGTTTTTCCGATTAAATGTTTGTAGCGATCATCTTCTGGATGAACTGCTACCGCTGTATCACCAAGCATTGTTTCTGGACGAGTAGTTGCAAGGCGAATGTGACCAGAACCGTCTGTTAACGGATAGTTCATATGGTAGAATGCACCTTGAACTTCTTTATGAATTACTTCAATATCAGAAAGAGCTGTGCGTGTTGCTGGATCCCAGTTGATGATATACTCACCGCGGTAAATTAAGCCTTTTTCATATAATTGAACGAATACTTTATTAACAGCGTTAGATAAACCTTCGTCTAATGTGAAGCGTTCACGAGAATAGTCTAGTCCTAAACCAACTTTCCCCCATTGTTGACGAATGTGAGAAGCGTATTCTTCTTTCCATTCCCAAGCTTTTTCAAGGAATTTCTCACGGCCAAGATCGTAACGTGAAATACCTTCTTCACGAAGTTTTCCTTCTACTTTCGCTTGCGTTGCGATACCGGCATGGTCCATTCCTGGAAGCCATAATACATCGTAACCTTGCATACGCTTTGTACGAGTTAAAATATCTTGAAGCGTCGTATCCCAAGCATGACCTAAGTGTAACTTACCAGTTACGTTCGGAGGTGGAATTACAATTGTATATGGTTGTTTCTTCTCATCTCCTGTTGCTTCGAAATATTTGCCTTCAAGCCACCACTTGTAAAGGCCTTCCTCAACGGACATATGATCATATTTAGTTGGTAAATTCTTTTCCGTGTTTGACATTATTTTCCCTCCTTGAAATAAAAAATGCCCCTCATCCAAAAAAGGACGAGGGACATCGCGGTACCACCTTTATTTACAAACAAATTCAGAATTTGCTTATACTCTTAATTTGATAACGGACAAATCCGTCTTTTCCTAATAAGAATCATTCCGTTCAGAAAAGATGCTCCAGGGCTACCTTCTAACATAACTATCTAGAGAACCTCCCAGCCAATGGTTCCCCTCTCTGAAGACGTTTCATGTTATACTCTTCCCCTTCAATGCATTTATGTGATTGTTAATTATTATATACAATAGTGTAAAAAACGAAACCTTATTCGTCAAGATAAATTTGAAACTACGACCTTTATCTCTTTATGGAACTAATAAAAAAAGATAAGCAGGGTTCTCCCTACTTATCTTCTTTATCCGTTCCCTTGCTGGGCAGCTTGTAATTGCGAAAGGAAATATTCTGTATTACTAATGAGCCAATGCGATTGCTGCAGAATTTTCACCCCGCGAAGCTCATTTTCTTCATTACGACTCTTTCTTCTTTTCGTATACGACTGAATTTGCCGAATAAAATGCGACGGGTACGTCATATACGCAAACATAAGAAGCTGCTCCTCTTTCGTAAATGGAAAATTTTTTTGATACATTTGATACCATTCAAAGCGGTCACTCCGCGCAATTGGATATGTGTTCAAAGACCTTGAATAAAAGCTGACGATATCCTGTACCGGTGTAGCAAACTGAGACTTTTCTAAACTAATAAAATAACCGTTTCGTTCATAATCAAATAAAAAGTGATTAAGCGATACATTTCCATGAACGAAAGTAGTACGTGTTTTTTCCTTTTCTTTCATTGCATCATGCCATTCACTTAATTGTTTCGTTGCAAACTCACGCGCTCTCATAACATGGTGATAATACGTACAATATTGTAATTCAAATGGGGACATATACCACTTCGCTTCAGATTCTAAAAGAAACTCTTCTAATATCTCACCATCATTCTCCCAACGGTCGGATATATTTGTATAATGTTTTTCTAAATCTTCTTCTGTATAAGTCTCCTCTTTCACCGTTTTTTGATGCAACGTCCCGAGCGTTTGAAACATCTTATGGTATTGATCATTATCTTCGCCATTTCCTTCCGCACGTTCTAACCAAGGCATTAAATAATAACTATACGTCCCATCACTTAAAACATAATTCCCGTCCGTCGTATGATAGATAGGTACATAATTCGAAAAACCTTTCTCCTTCAAATATTGAATATGGTGCAAAAAATTATTCCGCTCTAATTTTCTATCTTGTATTTTCTTTAACGCATACGGACCTTGATTCGTATAAATTTTCATTACACTTCCGTGCTCTTCCATATGCTGAGTGTCCAATCTATATTGCCTCACAATGGGTTCATAGCGATTTCGTAATTCAATATCCATACGAATAACCCTTTCTTATTCAAAACATAGCTTCTAGGAAAAGAAAAGAGGTGAGTGAAAAAACTCACTCACTTATTTCGCCGTTGCTTTCGAAACAGGAATATATATAATTTGCCCTGTAGTTAAATATATATCTTCTGATTGATTTACACGATATAAGTTTTGTACAGTCGTTTCATAACGTTCTGCAACCGATTCAATTGTATCTCCTTCTTGTACGAAGTACATTCTTAACTTCGTAAATTCTTCTTCTGGTTCTTTCGTAAATAATTTCGTTAAATAAAGTGCATTTTCATCTCGCTGTGAATATGCTTCTTCCTCTGGCTCTTCCTGCTTTTTCGCTTTTTCTTTCTTGAAATTTTTCCGCCCGAACAATTCAAATTGCGGCGTCGTTTCTTTCTCCTCTTCACGCTCCACAAGTTCATGTTCTTCTAATGCCTCTTCTTCTATTTCTTGCTCTTTTCTTTCTTCTAGCTGAAACGGTTCAAATGCATAATCTTCCCATCCATCTGATTCTTTATAGGCTGGTACCTCTTCGTGCGGCGCAGGTCTACTTTCATCCTCTTCAGCCGAATCAGCTTCCAACTCGGCATAAACCGTCTCTTCCTCTTCATCCTCGGTTCTTTCCTCGTCACATAAACCTGTAATAGATATATCCGCTAACAGTTGTAAGCAACCAGTTTCCTTTAATTCATAATCAAATTCCTCGATTGATACATATAATTCTTCAATTACTTTCACTCGATTTCTTGGAATTGATATTTCGAGCGGAAAGGAATGGACAAGCTCATTAACCCCGTCTTCCCTTGTTTCTACATAATCAATTGCCTTTGCTGGTGATAGCTCTCTTAATGAATAAGCTGAATCATCTTGCCTTGCAACGTACTCTCCCGTTAAATCTAATTGCCCTCTCACGATAACTTCATGATCGAGCTCTTCTATCTCAACGTCTGGATCTAACGAAATTGACAAAAGTTCTTCGACTTCCTGTCCCTTTTGGAACCAAACAGATTCTTTTAACGAAAATCGTAATGAATGATCTGTTGCCACTTCTTTTCCCCCTCCCAAACTATATGTCATTACAGATTTATGTATCTACGGCCTACTTTATGAATAAAAAAAATCACTCCCCTTATGGAGAGCGATTTTCTCTAAGAAATTATGCTTTTAATTTTGACATTGCAATTTCGGCCGCCGCAATTGTCGCCTCAATATCTGCATCACTATGTGCTGTCGATAAGAATAAACCTTCAAATTGAGAAGGTGGTAAAAATACACCTTGTTCTACCATTTCACGATAGTAAGCTGCAAAGAATTCTAAGTTTGAAGATTTTGCTGCATCATAATTAATAACCTGCTCATCTGTAAAGAAAATACCAATCATAGAACCTGCACGATTAATGTGATGCGGGATATTATGCTTTTCAGCCGCCTTACGTAGTCCAGCTTCTAACATTTCTGCTTTACGCTCAAATTCCACATATGATTCTGGCGTTAACTGCACTAACGTTTCATAACCTGCTGTCATTGCAAGTGGATTACCCGATAATGTTCCAGCTTGATAAATCGGTCCGCTTGGTGCAACTTGACGCATAATCTCTGCCTTACCACCGTATGCTCCTACCGGTAGACCACCACCGATTACTTTACCTAAACAAGTTAAGTCAGGAGTTACACCGTAGTAACCTTGTCCACAATTATAAGCAACACGGAATCCTGTCATTACTTCATCAAAAATAAGTAGTGCACCGTTTTGCTCTGTCACTTCACGAAGTCCTTCTAAAAATCCTGGTTGTGGAGGAACAACACCCATATTCCCTGCCACTGGTTCTACAATTATACAAGCGATGTCATCACCGAATTGTTCGAAAGCATATTTTACACTTTCTAAATCGTTGTACGCTACTGTAATCGTATTTTTCGCTACACCCTCTGGTACACCAGGACTATCTGGTAAACCTAGCGTCGCTACACCCGAACCTGCTTTAATCAATAAAGAATCACCATGGCCGTGATAACAACCAATGAATTTCAAAATTTTGTTACGTCCAGTGTAACCACGAGCTAAACGTAGTGCACTCATTGTCGCCTCTGTTCCAGAGTTAACCATACGCACAATCTCAATTGATGGTACACGCTCGATAACAAGCTGCGCTAATTTATTTTCAATTTCTGTTGGTGCACCAAAGCTTGTTCCTTTTTCAGCAACAGCTTTTAAAGCCTCAACAACACGATCGTTCGCATGACCATGAATTAAAGGTCCCCACGATAATACGTAATCGATGTATTCATTCCCATCGATATCATATACTTTAGAGCCTTTTCCGCGCTCCATAAACAGCGGATTCATACCAACAGACTTAAAAGCACGAACAGGGCTATTTACGCCTCCAGGCATTAAATCTTGAGCCTCTTCAAACGCCGCAATCGACTTATCAAACTTTTTCATTATTTAGCGCCTCCTTCTTGTAACCATCTTGCTGCATCTTTTGCATGATACGTAATAATCAAGTCTGCTCCTGCGCGTTTCATGCTAATTAATTTCTCAAGTACAACTTCTTTTTCATTAATCCAACCATTTTGCGCCGCTGCTTTAATCATCGAATATTCACCACTTACGTTATAAGCAACGACTGGTAAGTTAAAGTTATTTTTCACATCACGAACGATATCTAAATAAGAAAGAGCTGGCTTTACAATTAAGAAGTCGGCCCCTTCCATTACATCTGATTCTGCTTCACGGAATGCTTCCATACGGTTCGCTGGGTCCATTTGATATGTTTTACGGTCACCAAACTGCGGTGCACCGTGTGCTGCATCACGGAACGGTCCGTAAAATGCTGATGAATATTTCACAGCGTACGACATAACTGGTACGTGCGCGAAACCATTTTCATCTAATGCATGGCGAATTGCTGTTACGAATCCGTCCATCATGTTAGATGGTGCAATAATGTCCGCCCCTGCTTTCGCTTGACTTACAGCTGTTTTTGCAAGAGCTGCAAGAGACTCATCATTTAAAATAACGCCATCTTCAATAACACCGCAATGACCATGGCTTGTGAATTGACATAAACATGTATCTGCAACTACTACTAGCTCTGGGAACTCATCCTTAATTTGCTTAATTGCACGCTGTACAATTCCATGCTCACAATATGCCGATGATCCAACTTCGTCCTTTTCAGCAGGTAAACCAAATACAATAACAGAACGAATACCTAAATCAACGACCTCTTGCATTTCAGCTTGCAATAAATCTAAAGACATTTGATATACGCCTGGCATAGAAGGAACTTCATTACGAGTATTTTCTCCTTCTAATACAAAAATAGGGTAAATAAAATCTTCTGTATGTAAAAATGTTTCACGCACAAGTGCACGCATGCCCCCGCCTTGTCTTAGACGACGATGACGATTAAATTGTAAAGAATTCATAGATTTCTATCCCCATTCTTTTATTTTATCCCGCGTTAACGGGCAGTAAAACACCCACCTCAAAATTCAGCTGGAGCAAAGAAGTTAGGTGGAAGCCCTGCTGCCCGTAAACGCCCGATTGGTGAAGGCTAATAATTAGTGGGGATGAACCCCCCCCACTAATTAAAGTTTCACTTTATAGATTCACAAATGCATTGTAGTAATGCTTCTACAGTGTACTCTTTCGGCACAATAACATGTGGAAAATAAAGGTTCGCCTCTTTTTCCGTAATAGGTCCTATACAAGCAATTGTACATTTTTTCGTCCATTCTCTCCAGTTTGTACCCTCAAGTAAACGAACAAAACTATCAACAGTTGACGGGCTCGTAAATGTAATAATATTTACTTCCCCTAATTTCAATGCTGCTATAAGTTCTTGTTTTTTCTCTACATTCACCTTCGTACCATATACGATTAGCTCATCTAGAAAAACACCAAACTCCCTAAGTTTAACCGGGATTACATCTCTTGCTAAATTCCCTTTCGGAAATAAAATACGCTCGTTTCCACTTAATTCTTTTAGAAACTCTTCGGCAAATGCTTCTGCAACAAATGAGGTCGGAACAAAATGAACTTGATAGCCCCTTTTTTCTAACTCTAATTTTGTTTTCACGCCTACCGCAGCGATTTTAATAGTTAATGGTATTTTCTTTTTCAAACCATCTATAAAAAAAGCTACACCATTTTTACTCGTAAAAATAACCCAGTCATACGAATGTAGTTGCCTTGTTATACGTTGAATTTGCCTATGAGATGTGCCTTCCATACGCAAAAGCGGAATTTCCAATGGAATTCCGCTCCTTTCTTTCACTGCTACACTCATTTGTTTCGCTTGATGCTGGGCACGTGTAATCAATACTATTTTGCCAGCGAGAGCATCCATATTTATTGTTGCTCCTTATTTGCAGCAAGGATGAGCTCTTTTGCTCCTTGTTTAATTAAACGGTCCGCAGCCTCTAATCCAACTTGCTTCGGATCAATGCCTACTACTATCTCTTTCAATAAAACAGAACCGTCCATAGAACCGACAAGCGCTGTTAATTCGATTGCATCATTTTCTTTAAGAGTTGCATATCCAGCGATTGGAACTTGGCATCCACCTTCAAGTTTATGAAGAAATACTCGTTCAGCAGCCACTGTTCTTTCTGTTACTGCATCATTAATATGTGCTAACAACTGAAGTAAATCCTTATCATCCTCACGACATTCAATCGCTAATGCACCTTGTCCTACGGCTGGTACACATAACGTTTCATCTAAATGTTCTGTAATAACTTCTCCGTCCCAGCCCATTCTCTGTAATCCAGCTGTCGCTAAAATAATTGCATCGTAATCTTCATCTTTTAACTTACGTAAGCGTGTATCGATATTCCCGCGAATCCATTTCACTTGTAAATCTGGTCTCGCAGCTAGTAGTTGTGCACTACGTCTCAAACTACTAGTCCCTAAGATCGCGCCTTCTGCTAAGTCTTTAAACGATTCTCCGTTTTTAGAAATAAAAGCATCACGAGGGTCAACGCGCTTTGGTGTACAACCAATCGTTAATCCATCTGGAAGTACAGCTGGCATATCTTTCATACTATGTACAGCCATATCAATTTCTTTCGTAAGTAACGCGTGTTCAATTTCCTTTACAAATAAACCTTTTCCGCCTACTTTTGAAAGAGTAACATCTAAAATAACATCACCTTTTGTGACGATTTCTTTCACTTCAAATTCATATGGTAAACCAAGCGCTTTTAATTGATCGATAAACCAATTTGTTTGTGTTAATGCTAGTTTACTCTTTCGTGAACCTACAATAATTTTGCGCATAATTCTCTCTCCTCATTATAAATACCAAAAGTGGAAATTAGATAAACTGCTTAATAGAAAAATGTTAACTAGCATTACGAGAAATGCCCCGATATTCCACTGCACAATTTTCTTACCTTGCAACACATCTGCCGCTCGTAAATATAAGCCTGCACAATATACAAATAGAACGACAAAAGACCCGATTACTTTCGTATCATACCAATGGAAATTATCCAATTTTGTATATCCCCATATGCATCCTAATATAATTGCTAATAAGAAAAATGGAACAGAAAATAAATTTAATCCGTAAGACATAGATTCAAGCTTCGGTAAATTTCCTAATCTTCTTAATCTCGCATTCCATTTTTTCTTTTTTAATAGCCGATATTGCAATAAATACATAATAGAAAAAATAAACGATACAGTAAACGTTGCATAAGAAATAATCGCCATACCGACATGCACGTATACAAGTTCTGAAACTAATTGCTCTGCAAGTACTGGCGACATCTTTCCGAGCGGTGTAAAAATAGAAAAAGCGCTTACGCCAAATGCTACAACATTTGTAAAAAAGACTAAAAAGTCAATGCGCATAAATCGATTAATGACTAATGACATCGTAATCAATAACCAAACATAAAAATAAATCCCTGACAATAAAGTTAAAATAGGATTCGTTTCTGAATCTGTAGCCCTCAGCAACATAAAGATAGACTGCAATACCCATACAATCGAAAGTAACCAAAAAGCAAATCGGTTCGCCTTTCGGTTACTTTGAAAATAATCTATAAAATATAAACTAATGCTACAAGCATATAAAATAATTGCAATATGATAAATAATACTGTTATTTAAAAAACTCATCCGATCATCCTTCCAAGTTATAAAGATGGAACGGATGGTGTCCACGCTCTTTTATGTTCTACTTCTTCCGTATTTCCCGCTTCTTCCACTTCTAAATCAAAAATCTTCGCAAATAAAGCTAATTTTTCGCCAGCTCCCTCTTCAACAGCTAGTTCTTTAGCTACTAAAATTGGGTCTTTTAACAATTGATTAATAATACTTTTCGTATGTTTACTAATTACTTTTTTCTCACGATCACTAAGGTTTGGTATTTTTCGCTCAAGACTTTCCATCGTATCACTTTGAATTGCTAGCGCTTTATCACGAAGAGCCGATATTAACGGCACAACACCAAGCGTACTTAACCACGTTTTAAATAAAACCATTTCCTCTTCAATCATAAATTGAATTTTCTCTGCTTCTTTTAAACGTTCAGCACGGTTTGCTTCAACTACACCTTGCAGATCGTCGATATCATATAAGAAAGAGCCTTCTAATTCATCAATCGCAGGATCAATATCACGTGGTACTGCAATATCAACCATAAATAACGGACGACCAGAGCGCATTCTCTCTACTTTTGTCATCATTTCTTTCGTAATGACATATTCTGATGCACCCGTTGAACTAATTAAAATATCCGCTTCTAATAATGCACATTGCAATTCACTTAAAGGCTTTGCATGTCCCATATATTTCTCAGCCATCACTTCCGCTTTCGTAAGCGTCCTATTCATAACTGTTACTTTACGAGCTCCACTTCCGTATAAGTTTTGCAGTGCAAGTTCACCCATCTTACCCGCACCAAGAATAAGTACATGACAATCTGTTAAATCGCCAAATATTTTCTTTCCGAGCTCAACAGCAGCATAACTAACAGACATCGCACTTTCACCAATCGTTGTTTCTGAGTGCGCACGTTTTGCTAACGTAACCACTTGCTTAAACAACTCATTAAAAATTGTACCTGTCGCTTTTACTTGTTGTGCTTCTAAAAAGCTATCTTTTATTTGACCTAAAATTTGTGTCTCTCCAACAACCATAGAATCTAAACCACACGTTACGCGGAATAAATGATCTATTGCGCCATCTTGTTCAAAAATAGACAAGTATGGTGCGACTTCTTCTATTTCAAGCTGAAACCAATCAGCTAAAAACTTCTTAATGTAATACCGTCCCGTGTGTAATTGATCGACAACAGCGTAAATCTCAGTGCGATTACAAGTTGATACAATGACATTTTCTAGCACGCTCTTTTGGTTTTGTAATGTAGTCATTGCTTGCTCTAGCTCTGCTGCCTGAAATGTGAGTTTCTCACGAAATTCTACAGGGGCTGTTCGATAATTTACACTAACAACAAGAATATGCACGCAGCATGTCCCCCTTCACCCGTTTTATCACTTTATCTACTATCATAATACAACTTTCCTCTTATAAATCTGACAATCGTGTGAACAACTGATTATTTTTTATTTATTCTCCATATGTAATAAAGGAGCTTCAGTAAGATTAATAAAGAACTCTCTACTTTATAATGATTATAAAATAACAACTCTATTTGTACGTTACCAAAAAAAGTCCTCATAATCAAGTGATGGAAACTATTCCATATTAATTATAACATCATCTTTTCTATCTTCTTTCATCATGAAGGAAAATATGTATGATTGTTCCAAAATATAGTATTCACTTTCTCAATGCAATGCATTTGACATTGTATTTCTTTTTCGTTATATTGATTTTACAAAATTAAATTGCGCAAAATTAAAAAACACAAGGAGTTGCTTATGAAAGAAAATCCTTTGCATCTAGATAACCAACTTTGTTTTTCTATTTACGCTTGTTCTAGAGAGGTTACCCGTTTTTACCGCCCCTATTTAGAAGAAATGGGCATTACGTATCCCCAGTACATTACTTTACTCGTACTCTGGGAACAAGACGGACTAACAGTAAAAGAAATTGGGGAACGTCTATTTTTAGATTCTGGTACTTTAACACCTATGTTAAAACGGATGGAATCATTAAAACTTGTACAACGTGTTCGTTCAAAAGAAGACGAGCGAAAAGTTTGTATTGAATTAACAGAACAAGGTAAAGATTTAAAAGAAATAGCTTGTTCATTACCGACAACGATGGCTACAAAATTAGGAATTACAGAGCAAGAATATCATTCTTTATTAATCCAATTAAACACATTAATTGGAACAATGAAAAAAATTAATGATTGAAAAGGGGAATAAACATGAATAAATTATATACTGCTTCAGTAACAGCAACAGGCGGAAGAAACGGTAAGGTAGTTTCAGATGATGGCATATTAAATCTTGATGTAAAAATGCCAAAAGCACTAGGTGGCGCAGGCGGAGAGGCAACAAATCCAGAACAATTATTTGCAGCTGGTTATGCAGCTTGCTTTGATAGCGCATTGCAACTTGTAATTCGTACAAAACGTGTGAAAGTGGAAAGTACAGAAGTGACTGCACAGGTTTCTATCGGTAAAGATACAGATGGTGGTTTCGGACTATCTGCTGTACTTGACATACATGTTGCTGGTGTTTCTCATGCCGAAGCACAAGAACTTGTAGAAGCCGCTCACGGTGTATGTCCTTACTCTAAAGCAACAAGAGGAAATATTGAAGTTACATTAAACGTACGCTAAAATTTTAGTAAATAAAAAAAACGCGCGACATTCGTCACGCGTTTTTTGTTTTTGTCATTTTATGAATTGCTTTCCATGCTTCTTCTTTTCCAAGTCCTGTTTCAGAAGAGAATAGAACGATTTCATCCCCAATTTCAACAGCAAGCGTTTCTTTTACAACTTTTAAATGCTTTTGCCATTTCCCTTTCGGAATTTTATCGGCTTTCGTTGCAATAATAATTGTTGGGATTTCATAATGCTTTAAGAAATCATACATCATCACGTCATCTTTTGTTGGTTGGTGACGTAAATCAACTACTAATACAGCTGCGTCTAATTGCTCACGTGTTGTAAAGTAAGTCTCAATCATTCTGCCCCATGCCGCGCGCTCCGTTTTAGATACTTTCGCATATCCATAACCTGGAACGTCAACAAAATGCATCATTTCATTGATTAAGAAAAAGTTCAGCGTTTGCGTTTTTCCTGGTTTAGAAGAAATACGTACTAACTTTTTACGATTTAAAATTTTATTAATAAAGGAAGACTTCCCGACATTAGAACGACCTGCTAAGGCGATTTCTGGTAAATCACTGTCTGGATATTGTTCCGGTTTAACGGCACTAATTACAATATCTGCTTTTGTTACTTTCATTGTTTCACTCCTACTAATGCGTGCTCCAATACTTCGTCTAAATGAGATGCAAGCACAAACGTAAGGTTTTCTTTTACGCTCTCTGGAATATCATCTAAATCTTTCTCATTTTCCGCCGGTAAAATAATTTTTGTTAATCCCGCACGGTGAGCACTTAATGTTTTTTCTTTCAAACCACCAATTGGTAATACACGACCACGAAGTGTAATTTCACCTGTCATACCAACTTCTTTACTTACAGGAATACCTGTTAGTGCAGAAATAAGTGCAGTTGCCATCGTAATACCTGCTGACGGTCCATCTTTTGGAACTGCTCCTTCTGGAACATGAATATGAATATCGTTTTTCTCATGGAAATCCGGATCAATATGAAGTTCTTCTGCACGAGAACGAATATAGCTAAACGCTGCTTGTGCGGATTCTTTCATAACATCCCCAAGTTTCCCTGTTAAAATTAATTTCCCTTTTCCTGGCGCTACAGACACTTCAATTGCAAGTGTATCGCCGCCCGCTGCTGTGTAAGCTAAACCTGTTGCCATACCAACTTGGTCTGTTTTTTCAGCTTGACCATAACGGAATATATGCTTACCAAGTAAATCAACAATATTTTTCTCTGTTACAACAATGCGCTTGCGTTCTGCTGTAACGATAATTTTTGCTGCTTTACGACAAACTTTTGCAATTTGACGCTCTAACGTACGAACACCAGCCTCGCGTGTATAATAACGAATAATTTCAAGAAGCGCTTCATCACGCACTTGCAAATTACCTTTTCGCAAACCGTGCTCTTTTAATTGTTTCGGCAATAAATGCTCACGAGCAATGTGCACCTTTTCAAGTTCTGTATAACCAGCAATCGAAATGATTTCCATACGGTCAAGCAATGGGCCCGGAACACTTGCAAGTGTATTAGCAGTTGCAACGAACATAACTTTCGATAAATCATATGGCTCTTCAATGTAATGATCACTGAAGTTATGGTTTTGTTCTGGATCTAACACTTCAAGTAACGCCGCTGATGGATCTCCCCTGAAATCGTTAGACATTTTATCAATCTCATCTAATAAGAAGACTGGATTAACTGTTTTCGCCTTTTTCATACCTTGAATAATACGTCCTGGCATCGCTCCTACATATGTACGACGGTGACCACGAATTTCAGATTCATCACGCACACCACCAAGAGAAACACGTACAAAATTACGATTTAACGATGTTGCAATAGAACGTGCTAACGAAGTTTTTCCAACCCCAGGAGGTCCTACTAGACAAAGAATTGGTCCTTTTAATGAATTCGTTAACTTCTGTACAGCTAAATATTCAAGTACTCGCTCTTTCACTTTTTCAAGACCGTAATGATCTTTATTTAAAATTTCTTCCGAATGAGCGAGGTCAATCATATCCTCTGTTGCTGTTGTCCACGGGAGAGCTAATAACCAATCAATATAATTACGAATGACACCACTCTCAGCAGAACTTACAGGTAACTTTTCATAACGATCTAATTCTTTCAGTGCAGCCTTCATTGTTTCTTCAGGCATTCCCGACTGTTCAATTTTCTCACGAAGTTCTTCAACTTCCCCGCCCTTGCCTTCTTTATCACCAAGTTCAGTTTGAATCGCCTTCATTTGCTCACGTAAGAAATATTCTTTTTGCGTGCGCTCCATTGAATGTTTCACTTTTTGTCCAATTTTCTTTTCTAGGTTAAGTAACTCTTGTTCATCTTGAATAATTGAAATAAGTGTATGTAGTCGTTCTTTCACAGATACAATCTCTAAAATCTCTTGTTTCTGCTTCGTTTTAATCGGTAAGTGAGAAGCAATTAAATCAGCTAGTCTTCCGGGTTCTTCTACATCAGCTACCGTTGCAAATGTTTCATTTGAAACTTTTTTCGAAACTTTAATATATTGTTCGAAATGCTCCAGTAACGTACGCATAAGAGCCTTCTCTTCCAAATCATCTTCTACTTCTTCAGTTACTGTTCTAATAGAAACTTGTACCACATTTTCTTCTTCGATAAACTCTACTACTTCTGCTCTATGTAAACCTTCTACAAGGACACGAAGCGTACCATTCGGCAATTTTAACATTTGCTTCACTTTCGCCACTGTACCTACACTATATATGTCATCTTCTTTCGGATCGTCGATATTCATTTCTTTTTGCATCGCTAAAAAGATGATATTTTCATCCATTGCCGCCTGCTCTAGTGCTTGTATCGATTTATCACGTCCTACATCAAGATGCAGAACCATCGTTGGATATACGAGAATGCCTCTTAATGGTAGGAGGGGCACAATTCTTTCATTCGTATTCATACTAGACATAGCACCTCCATAACAAATTAAACTCCTGTTCAACTATTTTATATTACAATACATCTAGATGCAATTGCAGAGATTCTTCGCAATTGTAAATCCCCTGTTTTTTTGTGCCTCACGAAAAGAAAAAAGACTCCGCTTAAGCATACAAACTTAAACGAAGTCTGGCAAATTTTATTATTGTATATTCTCACATTGATTGTGCATCTGTTTCGTCCAAAGCAGTATGTGCATCAAGCTCACGATGAATATTTTCCTGCATAAATGTTAATTCAAACACTTCTTTTAATTTGCGAACAGGAATGATCTCAATTCCCTTTATTGTATACAAAAATGGTTGCATGTTTTCAGCCGGAATGATGACTTTCTTAGCTCCCGCTTTTTTCGCAGCTTTTATTTTTGCGTACACACCACCAATAGGCTTCACTTCTCCGTGGATACTTATCTCACCTGTCATCGCTACTTCATTATTCACATACGTACGATGCACTGCTGAATAGACACCTGTTGCCATAGCAATACCTGCTGAAGGACCATCAATGGGGATACCACCAGGAAAATTAATATGTATATCATACCCTTCTGGCAACACATCTAGAGAACGAAGTACTGTTAACACATTATCAACAGAACCTTTCGCCATACTTTTTCGACGAATCGATTTCGTTTGGTTGCCAATACTTTCCTCTTCTACAATTCCAGTGACATTTACTGACCCTTTATCTTTCGCAGGAATAGCTGTTACCTCAATTTCTAATAACGCACCTGTATTCGGCCCATATACAGCAAGCCCGTTCACAAGACCGATTCTTGGAATTGGATAAATACGTTTTTCGTACTTTGGTGTAAGCTGACTAGAATGAACAACCCACTCAATATCTTCATCTTTAATGAAAGGTCGTTCTTCATTTATCGCCATACCAGCAGAAATTTGCACGAGATTAATTGCTTCTCGTCCATTTCTTGCATACATTCCAATCATTTCGATACCGTTCTCACCTACTTGCATCTCCACTTTGTCAGCTGCATTTTTCGCTACTTTTTGAATTTCTTCTGTATCTAACTCACGGAAGAACACTTCTAAACACCGCGACCTAATTGCAGGAGGAATTTCCTCTGGTGAACGCGTCGTTGCACCAACTAAGCGAAAATCTGCCGGTAAACCTTTTTGAAAAATATCATGTATATACGTTGGAATCATCGAATTTTCTTCACTATAATACGCACTTTCCAAAAACACTTTCCGATCTTCTAACACCTTTAGCATTTTATTCATTTGAATTGGATGTAATTCACCAATCTCATCAATGAACAAAATACCACCATGCGCATCTGTTACAGCCCCTTTTTTCGGTTGCGGGATACCCGCTTGCCCCATTGCACCTGCTCCTTGATAAATCGGATCATGCACTGAACCAATTAATGGATCCGCAATACCACGCTCATCAAACCTAGCTGTCGTTGCATCAAGTTCAATAAATGTTGCATTTGTACGAAATGGAGATTTCGGATTTCGTTTCGCTTCTTCTAATACAAGGCGTGCTGCCGCTGTCTTTCCGACACCTGGCGGACCATATATGATCACATGTTGCGGATTAGGACCACAAAGAGCCGCTTTTAACGACTTAATCCCGTCTTCTTGCCCTACAATGTCTACAAAGGATGTAGGACGTACCTTTTCCGCAAGTGGCTCTGTTAAAGAAACCTCACGCATTTTACGAAGCTGCTCTAATTCTTTTTTCGATTCTCGATCAATTGAAACTTTTTGTGTTCGCTGATTTCGAAGTAAATGCCAAAAATACAATCCGACAATTACGCCAAAAACAAGTTGAACAAGTAAAAATATATTTGTCCAGCTCATAATTCATTTCCTCCCGCTATGTTTTACCTTTTAGTATTTCCTGGGAGGAATAGTGCTAAACATAAAGAAAAACAGCAATTATAAAAATTGCTGTTTCTTCTTCGCATTATGCAGATGTTTTTGTATCAAGTACAGTACCGTCTTGTAACACCAATTTCGGCGGTTCATTATCAGCTACTGTTTCTTTCGTAAGAATACACTTCTCGATATCTTTGCGAGATGGAAGTTCGAACATTACATCAAGCATCAAGCCTTCAATAATAGAACGAAGTCCACGAGCACCTGTTTTACGTTCAATTGCTTTTTTCGCAATCTCAACTAGTGCACCTTCTTCAAACTCTAACTCAACATCGTCAAGCTCCAATAGTTTTTGGAATTGCTTAACAAGTGCATTTTTCGGTTTAGTTAAAATATCTACAAGAGCATCTTCATCAAGCGGCTCTAGGTTCGCAATAACTGGAAGACGACCGATAAACTCCGGAATTAAACCGAATCTTAAAAGATCCTCTGGTAAAACGTGAGATAAAACATGCTTCTCATTTACATCAGCATTTTTCTTCTCAGCACCAAATCCAATTACTTTCTCACCAAGGCGACGTTTAATAATAGGCTCGATGCCATCAAACGCTCCACCACAAATGAATAGGATGTTCGTTGTATCAATTTGAATAAACTCTTGATGCGGGTGCTTACGACCACCTTGAGGTGGAACGCTTGCTACAGTACCTTCTAAAATTTTCAGAAGTGCCTGCTGTACGCCTTCACCAGATACATCACGTGTAATTGATGGATTTTCGGACTTACGTGCCACTTTATCAATCTCATCAATATAAATGATTCCTTTTTCCGCTTTCTCTACATCATAATCAGCTGCTTGGATTAATTTTAGTAAGATGTTTTCTACATCTTCCCCTACATATCCAGCTTCTGTTAAAGATGTTGCGTCCGCGATCGCAAATGGAACATTTAAAATACGCGCTAATGTTTGTGCCAATAATGTTTTACCACTACCAGTTGGCCCAATAAGTGAAATATTACTCTTCGCCAATTCTACATCATCAATTTTGCTGTTAGAATTAATGCGTTTGTAATGGTTATATACCGCTACCGCTAGTGCTTTTTTCGCGTTATCTTGTCCGATGACATACTCATCTAAGATTTCACGAATTTCTACCGGTTTCGGTACATCTTTGAATTCTACTTCTTCGTCCTTCGCAAGCTCCTCTTGTACAATTTCAGTACAAAGCTCGATACACTCGTCACAAATGTAAACACCTGGACCTGCAACTAGCTTTCGAACTTGCGTTTGTGTTTTACCACAGAAAGAACATTTTAATTGACCTTTTTCATCATTAAATTTAAACATATTTTCACACCCCTTACAAAGTGCTAATCTCTTGCCTTCGTATGTACACGATAAATGTATCGTATGTAAATACATATTATGTCACTACGTGGCGAGAAATACAAATAATATGACTAGTTATGTACAAATAAAAAATTTTAAAACTTTTGAAATATGTATATTCGACTTACAAAGGAACTTTTCCTTCTTCATCGAAAAGTTTTATAAATATATTTCTATATTTATAAAACAAGGCACGATTAAAATCGCGCCTTGTTATTTTATTATGCAGCGTTTTCTACTAAGAAGTCTACAGCTTTACGCACTTTAAGATCTTCAGATAAAGCGTCTACGCTTCCAAGAGCTTGCTTGATAGCGTCTACTGGCATACCGTACATTTCAGCCATTTTTTCAACTTCTTCAGTTACTTCTTCTTCAGTAACTTCGATGTTTTCAGCTTCAATGATAGCTTCAAGAACAAGATTGATTCTTACACGTTTTTGTGCATCCTCTTTCATTTGCTCTTTTAATTTGTCAGCGTCAGTACCTGTGAATTGGTAGTAAAGCTCAAGGTTCATACCTTGTTGGCTTAAACGTTGCTCGAATTCACGAACCATACGATCTAACTCAGTGTCGATCATAGCTTCTGGAATGTCGATTTCAGCGTTAGCAGCAGCTAATTCTACTACTTCGTCACGTACTTTGTGCTCAGCTTCGTGCTTTTTGCCTTCTTCTAAGTTTGTACGAAGTTTTGTTTTTAATTCATCAAGAGTTGCAACTTCTTCGTCAGCATCTTTAGCGAACTCGTCGTTTAACTCAGGAAGTTCTTTTGTTTTGATTTCGTGAATTGTTACTTTGAATGTTGCTGGTTTACCAGCTAATTCAGCAGCATGGTACTCTTCTGGGAATGATACTTCAACTTCTTTAGAATCACCAGATTTAAGACCAATTACTTGCTCTTCGAAACCTGGGATGAAAGTACCAGAACCGATTGCAAGAGAATAGTTTTCGCCTTTTCCGCCTTCAAATGCTTCGCCATCAACGAAACCTTCGAAGTCGATTACAGCTGTATCACCATCTGCAACAGTTCCTTCTTCTTTAACAACTAGTTCAGCTTGACGCTCTTGTAAAGCTTTTACTTCGTTCTCTACATCCTCGTCAGTTACAGTTGTTTCAACTTTTTCTACTGCTAAACCTTTGTAATCACCTAATTTAACTTCAGGTTTTACAGTAACTTTTGCAGTGAAAATTAAGTTTTGGCCTTTTTCGAATTTCTCGATGTCAATCTCAGGATGAGCAACTGGGAAGATACCAGCTTCATCGATTGCTTCACCGTATGCTTTTGGTAAGATGATATCTAAAGCATCTTGGTATAAAGATTCAATACCAAAGCGTTGTTCGAATAATGGACGAGGCATTTTTCCTTTACGGAAACCTGGTACATTAATTGTTTTTACTACTTTTTTGAATGCAGCGTCGATAGAGTTATTTACTTCTTTAGCATCAACTTCGATTGTTAAAACGCCAACGTTACCTTCTAATTTTTCCCATTTTGTAGACATTTATTCTTTCCCTCCAACTATAATAATGTATGCACATACCTCTATAGATTAAGATTTTTATTATCTCTTTCTTGAAATAACAAATGTACAAATAACCCTCTAGCAAAAAGCTTTCAGATACAATGTTCCAATCTACTAATTGTCTAAAAGACAACTACGGTATATTTTGTTCGAGACTAATATGAAACATATTAAGTAAGAGAATTATACTCCTCTTCTCTTACAAACAGGCAGATTTCTGCCTTTTGCAACCCTTACATTATAACATAGAATGTGCTCGTTTCAATAACTGAACGATTCTTTTTCATAATTATACGGGCAAATACCCTTCTCTTTCAATTCGCAGTAACCATTGATAGGCAATATGAAATTCCTCAAACTCAATATTGTATGCTGTCATAAGTTCTTCTTCATCAATAGCCAATCCGAAACGCTTTCTTCCAATTCTCTCTAAGACGGCAGCCCAAATTTCTACTTTGTCCATTAATAGAGGGAATGGGAAAATGCTAATTTGTAATTCTTTCCAGTATGTAACCATCGCATCAAATATATCTGGATAATTTTGCTCTAATCGGTTTGAGAATTTATGTATAATTTTATCGGATTGCTCCTCATTATGACCCGTAAATGCTGGAATCACCTTTATCGTATTTCCAAACTTCTCTACCTCTATCTCTTCTTCTATTTGATTTTCTACCATTTTATACAAAATAGAAGTTTTTAAATAAGGGTGCTGCTCTTCGTCTATTAAAAATTTCTTTAAAGTAGGAAGTGCGAGATCCAGGTCTTTTAACGAAAGTTTCTGGATCACTCTTAGCTTTTGACCAAAGTTTTCTCCAAAAAGCCCATCGGTAAATTTTTCTAATTCAAAATTCGAATCCACTAGCGGTATATCTTCTTCATTCAGCATCCCTTGCGCAAACAAAGCAAGCTGAGCCAATTTTTCCTTTTGCTCAGGAATTATATCTTTCGTTTGCAAAACTTCCTCAACAGTTTCGATGACACCTTCATAATCATTTGTTTGAACTAAAATAGTTACATACGTTTCAAGAATATCACCAAATAATACAGCTCCCGTTTCAAGCAACTGCTCACATTTTTCTTTCGCTTCTTCCATACGTTTTAATTCTAGCAAACAAATAACTGAAGCTAATTCTGTTTGTTCCGTTTCTGCATTATACTGACGTAATACTTCAAAGCAGCGCAATGCATCTTCGAATTCCCGCTCTTTCAACGCTAAAAAACCTTTATCAATATAGCGTTCTGATAGTTGCGGAAACAATACGACCGTATTTTCTTTTTTATCCATACGTCCGCCTCTTTTTCTAGATTTTAATGATCTTCAAAGTAAATATATCAAATGCGTAATGAGAACACAACACTCCAAAATTATTTATTTGAAATATAGGAATATTCTATTTTTATAACGAAAAAGCAACAAACTTTTAAATAAAATTCATTTTTCACAAACAAAAACCCTCAGCAACAGACGCAGAGGATTTATCATTAATGGAAAGCTTTTATAATCGTGGGGTATATAACAAGGGTAATAATTTGGAGAACAATAATTGCCATAACAATCATGCTAAAATAGAAGATCGGTTTACTTCGCTTCATTAAAAACATAATAATAAGCATCGTACAAGCAAACAAACTTAAAAAGAACAAACTTGTTGTCGAACTAAGTATACCACTCGGGACAAAGAACAATAAAACTACACTACAAGTACCTATAATTCCAAATAACCATTCCATTCATTCACTCATTCCCTTTCCCTCTCATGGCAGTTTTTTCTAAGCTATTAAATGTTTCACAACATCAACTACATACGTTAATTTCTCATACGCTACAAATCCAAAAGCTACGGTTAAGCCCGTTACGATTAATCCTTTCATCATCTCTTCCTCCTCATTTATCGTTGTTATCTTCATTATAGAGGATTAGTAATTTGTTACCATCGAACTTCCTTACACTTACCTTACAGAATTGTAAGATTTCAAAAAACATAAAAAACACCTCATGTAACTAGAGGCGAATTCACGGAATTTCTCTATAATCATTTGCAAAATTAACTTTTTTCTCTTGATGATTTTTTGGAGAATCCACTCTCAAACTAATGGATTTATTAAATACTTTAGGATCGAAATAATAACATGAATTAGTTTGTGGACAATATACGCAATACACATCTATTTCTTCTTTGTTCACTTCTTTTGTGGTCACCCCATTTGCCGTAGAATAACTAGAGCGGAATCTAACTTCAAGTATCCCCCGTGAATTCAATTCTCTATATTTAACTTGCACCCTCTTAAACAATCCATCTTTGTACACTACAAGATCAAATGAAGAATGCTCTGTTTGTGGTGTTAAAATCATATATCCTTTTTCATACAAGTCAACTTGAGCCTTTAAAACCGCTAAATCTCCTTTTGTTTTTGTATGATGGTGCACTTTTACTCAACACCTTTTTACATATTTTCAAAATAATATTCGTTACTTTTCTTAACTTACCTTCAAATATTTTCGGATTACAAGAAAACAATTTATTAAAATCATGATACTATATTTTTGTACAATTAAGAATTTATTTTACAAGGGGGATTACACATGTTTAAAAAAATGGCAGCTGACGTTTTAGGACTAAGCGATGTAGGTTCCGTTATCACACCGAAAGATTACGATAAGGTCGATGCTGATGATTACGTCATGCATGAAGATGGGGAGAAAATATATTTTCTTATTAAATCAAAATCGGATGAATATTGTTTCACAAACAAAGGATTAATTCATCTAGATGGTACAAGCGCCACAAGCAAAAAGCGTACATTGCGCCGCTATAGCTATAGTAAATATCAAATTAAAAACGTAGCACTCGAAACTGCAGGCACGATTGATTTAGATGTAGAAATTAAGTTTCATATGGGAGATGAGCATTACTCAATTGATGTTCATAAAAAACATATTGAAGAATTAAAAGATTTATATAAGGCTCTTCTTAAAATCGAAGAAATTTCATACGACAACGATATTACATTGCAGTATGCACATAAAAGTTTAGATATGGCTTCTAACACTTTTAGCCGCATTACAAATGCACAAGTGAATCTGGCAGAGCAATTTAAAGAGATGAATGAGATCGCCTTCAACTGGCTCGTTGATACGAAAAAGCAATATAACGTAAAAGATTATGGTTTTGTCTTTGAAAAATTTATTAATAACTAATTTAAAACAAACAAAAAACCTTGTTATCAAAAGATAACAAGGTTTTCTTAGCGTCCCAGGAGAGATTCGAACTCCCGACCGACGGCTTAGCTTACCACCATAGCTTTCGCTACCAGCAATTACTGTTTGTAGTCTGGACTATATCTTCACCATTTCAGGTGCGACACGTGTAGTCTCTACGGAACCTCACGATGATTTGCATCATACTTCAGAGTCTTTACCATTAAGATTAACTTAATCATTCAAAACTCCTTAATCTCCTTTAGAAGATCGTAAGTTTCCTCGGTATTACCATCAGCCGAACTGTTAAGGCTTCACCGATATAGTGTCGTCCACTTTATAGGTTCTTGTTTCCCTATAAAGGCTCCTATTTTCTTGAAGGCCGTTGCTCTATCCTGCTGAGCTACTGGGACATGGAGCGGGTGAAGAGAATCGAACTCTCGACCAGAGCTTGGAAGGCTCTTGTTTTACCACTAAACTACACCCGCATATGTTATTTTATTTTTCTTCGTTAGCGCCGTTGCCCTATCGACAATATTTATTATATTCATAACTACTTATAAAGTCAACACTTTTTTAAAAGAGGATAATTTTTCTTATCCTCTTTTAAAAATTGCTTGTTCCACCAGCTGTCCGTCTAATGTTTCAAAACGAACTTCTATATGATTTTCATCCATTTCTAATAAAGCGAATGTTTTTTCCACACGAGAGCGTGGGAGCAAAATACTTCCTGGATTAATAAATAAAATCCCATCAATTAATTCTGCCCCTAATACATGAGAATGTCCAAAGCATGCTACTTGCGCTCCTACTTCTTCTGCATGATACGCTAACGTTTGCAACGTCATTTTCACATTATGACGATGACCGTGTACAACTAAGAAACGAATTCCATCTACATCAGTTACAATTTCATCTTGAAAGTTAGCATAATCACAATTCCCTTTTACAACATGGAAACCTTGCAGTTCTTCGTAAGCAGGCGTTAGCTCTGAATCACCACAATGAATCATGACATCTACTTTCCCTTCGTAATTCTCTTTTAACTGCTGTAATTCCTTCACAGAGCTATGACTATCGCTTACGATTAAAGCTTTCATCAATCTCTCTCCCTTATTCTTCTAAAAACCATTCTGGGATTTTTTCTTCTAATTTACGAAGAGCACGCCCGCGGTGACTAATCGCATTTTTCTCATCTGAGCTTAGCTCCGCCATCGCTTTTTTATATTCTTCTACATAAAAAATCGGATCGTATCCAAAACCATTTTCCCCGCGGCGCTGTTCTAAGATTTTTCCTTCGCACGTTCCGTTTACAATAACCGGCTCTTTATCAGCTTCAGGGAAAGCAACTGCTAGCGCACAGTAAAAACGAGCTGTACGTTTTTCTAAATCGACGTCGGTTAGCCCTTGTAACACCTTATCTATATTCGCCTGATCATCTTTCGGCTCTCCAGCAAAACGAGCTGAATATACACCTGGTTTCCCGTTTAAGGCATCTACAATAAGACCAGAGTCATCTGCAATTACGATGGAATTCAACTGTCTACTAAGACTGTCCGCTTTTAAAATTGCGTTTTCTTCAAATGTTTCACCAGTTTCTTCGACTTCTTCAATATGAGGAAAATCGTGTAAAGATTTCACTTCTAAGTCAAATCTCTCAAATAACTCAGCAAACTCACGTACTTTCCCAAGATTTTTCGTCGCTACAACAACTTGCTTCATATTTTCCACCTCTACTCTATATGAGATACGATGTCACCTAACGCTTCTTTTTGCTTTTCAACAAGTTGGAAAATCCCTTGTTCAGCAGCATCAAGTAATTCATTTAATTCAGCTCTGCTAAACGTCGCTTCTTCTCCAGTTCCTTGCACTTCAACAAACTGACCTTTTCCAGTCATAATAACGTTCATATCAACGTCTGCTTTAGAATCTTCAGCATAATTTAAATCTAAAACGACACCTTGTTCTTCAACAATGCCTACTGACGTTGCCGCTAAATAATCTTTCACCGGAATTTTAGATACTTTGTCTGCTTGCAATAATTTTTCAAAAGCTAATACCATCGCTACATAAGCACCTGTAATAGAAGCTGTTCTCGTTCCGCCATCCGCTTGAATTACATCACAGTCAATCCAAACCGTTCTTTCGCCAAGCGCTTCTAAATCAACAACCGCACGTAATGCTCGTCCAATTAAACGCTGGATTTCCATTGTGCGCCCTGTTACTTTCCCTTTACTTGACTCTCGAATTGTACGTTGCTCTGTCGCACGTGGAATCATTGAGTATTCTGCTGTTACCCAGCCTTTTCCTTCTCCGCGCATAAACGGCGGTACACGCTCTTCAATTGTCGCTGAACAAATTACCTTTGTATCCCCAACTTCAATTAGTACTGATCCCTCTGGATGTTTTAAATAATTTGTATGAATATGTATATGGCGTAGCTCTGCTTTTCCTCTACCATCTACTCGCATAAAAATAACCCCCTCATAAATACTCTCATTAGTATAGCCAAATTTAAATGTACGATATGTATAACAATAAAAGAAGGGGAACTCAAAAAGCAATTC
Source organism: Bacillus cereus group sp. BfR-BA-01316 (assembly GCF_022664195.1). Taxonomy (NCBI): domain Bacteria; kingdom Bacillati; phylum Bacillota; class Bacilli; order Caryophanales; family Bacillaceae; genus Bacillus; species Bacillus cereus group sp. BfR-BA-01316. The sequence continues at coordinate 28,250 of NZ_JAKUGX010000021.1, read as the reverse complement.
CCCTTTCTTACATAAGTATATCAAATTGTTCGCGATTAAAAACTACCTGTATTCACGTTTTGTGGACGATCAACAGGTTTTATTAACTTTTCACCTTTCTCATCCATAAGATTTGCTTTCCCATTCACTTCAATAGAAACATTTTTCACACCTTGTTTTTCCGTTAAAGATAAGACTAACGATTTCAACACATAATTTGAAATCATATTTTTGTCTGGGTTCACAAATATATTTTCGTTAAAGTTTAATGTAATATTTCCGTCCTGCACTTTCGGATTCGTAATAAGCTTAGCTCCTGGATTAAAATCATTTAGTAGCGATCCTTGAATCGGACCTTTTACAAGCTCATCCACAATTGTCGCGTAATCATTTTCTTTTCCTTCTGCAACGCGTCTTGTTACCGGTACGTAATATTGCTGCTTATTATTATTTTGCGCCATAAAGTAAAGTGTAACCGGTTTTGTATGCGTCACATCTGCTACTTGTTCATCATCAAAATTAATTCCATTCGCACGACTTACCCCTTCACCAAGCGGTGTACCCGCAACAGGCATCTTCGCTAACTTTTCACCATTTATTTGGAACTGCACTTGTTTTATTTCTGTAAATTGAGTCAAAGTCCACGCTACTGATTCAACAATTTGACGTTCTTCTTCTTTTGAATAATTTTTCATTTCTTTAGAGAAATCAATTACTGCTGTCCCGCCTTTTTTCAAATTCAAGGTCATCGTCGTATTCGCTGGAAGGACTGCTCGAAATCCATTTGGCAATAAATTTGTGACTGGTCCATCTTTCACGAGATACTCTAACGTTTGCTGTACAACTTCATTCGCTTTCGGAGTAGGCATTGCAATAGTTTGCGGTACGACATATCCATTTTTATCAACGAGGTATAACTCTCTATTTACTGTTTGCCCTTGTTTATCTTTTTTAGCAGTTTCTTTCTTTTCACCTTCTGTATACGTAACTTTTTTTGGCGGATCAATTTGTTCTGTCGCTTTCTCTTGATTTAACAAGCCACACCCTGATAATAAAATCGCACTCACAGTAGCACCAACAACCCATTTAAAAGTGGATTTAGGCATGCCATTCCCCCCTAAAATCTAAGTTTGTACTATTATGTATACGAGCTGTTTCATATTTTAGAACAAGCTATAGCCACTTACACAGAAAAAACCCCTGATTTCTCAGGAGTTCTCTTATATGAATCTACTATTATTCTGTATCTAAATTAATATGCTTCACATTTTCAATCGGCTGACCGAACCACTTTGATGCAATTTCTTTAAACAGACTTATTTTACCAGTCGTTAAGAAGAGGTGATCACTTTGTTCTTCTCCCTCATTTAACATCTTACTATGGTATAAAATCGTGCTTACCTCACGCGCTGTTTCATCACCCGAACTAATTAATTGCACTTGATCCCCCATTACCTTTTTAATAACAGGACCTAAAATCGGATAATGTGTACATCCTAAAATAAGCGTATCAATGTCAGTACTTTTCAACGGTTGCAATGTTTCTCTTACAACTTCATACGCCATTTCACTTTCGAAATTCCCACTCTCTACAAGCTCAACGAAAGGTGGGCACGCTAAACTTTCTACCATAACACGATTATTAATAGACTTTAGCGCCTCTTCATAGGCGCCACTTTTTACTGTTCCAATCGTTCCAATAATCCCAACATGATACGTATTTGTCACTTTTAAAGCTGTACGTGATCCTGGATGAATAACTCCAACTACTGGAATTGGTAATTGTTTCTGCATTTCTTCTAATACAACGGCAGTTGCTGTATTACACGCAATAACTAACATTTTAATATTTAAATCTAATAAATGCTCCGTCATTTCCCACGTAAATTGACGCACTTCTTCACGAGAACGCGGACCATAAGGGCAACGTGCTGTATCTCCTAAATATATAATACGCTCTTTCGGCAACTGACGAATTAATTCCTTCGCTACTGTTAAACCGCCCACTCCTGAATCAATAACACCGATCGCTCTATTCAACTTAATCACCCGTTTTCTCATTCATCATCTTATTTTATCAGTATATTTTACACACTTTAAGTTCGCTAACTTAAAATGCCCCTGTATAAAACTTTTCATTTGTACCTGTATAGATCAGGACCTTTTTTATTTTGCTCCTTTTTTTCATAATTTGCAAGACAGAAAAATAACCGACCTTCTATATGAAAGTCAGTTTCTTCTATATAAAATGCTCATTCAAAATAAAACTCCCGCTACCTTTATTAATAGCGGGAGTTTTATTTCTATATCTTATTTATCGCGTTCTTTATAGCCTTACCTATTTTCAAACTTGATTGTGGATTTTATCCTGTAATTAAATGTCCATCTACTACAACATGCGGCGTGAAATTAGGTGCTACATATGGATTACCCGGAAAATCTACAATCGCCCCGTGCCCACCGCCAAATAATACTGCATCATAATCCGAAAAATGAACAGTTGAGATCGGCTTCGTATTTTGCAATATCGTAGCTACATGCCTAAATTCACGGGGTATGCCATTTGGAATAGATACTCTATCTATAGGTACCCTTCCACCTTTTATAGATACAAGGTCAACATCGAACTTAGCCTTTTTAAACAAATTATATGGCGCTGCTAACTCCTCAAGCCATAATCCAGTAGGATGTCCACGCATATCATGAGCGCTTGTTGAAACTAATAATACCCTTTTCAACATATCCCCTCCTTACTACCTATTTATGTATGAAACATCCTTATCATTCATATATAAATAAACAGAAAAATAGCCGACCTCTTGTATAAAAGTCGGCTTCTTTATTATAGTTCGAGTTCTCCCATACGAAGAAGCTCAACAACTGCTTGTGAACGTCCTTTAACCCCTAGCTTTTGCATTGCATTTGAGATGTGGTTGCGTACTGTTTTTTCACTTATAAAAAGTTCACCTGCAATTTCCTTCGTCGTTTTATCTTGAACGAGTAGTTCAAATACTTCTCTCTCTCTCTTTGTGAGTAAAGGTTTAGATTGATACGCTTTTTCCTTCAACTGGTATAACCCTCCTTGCTTAAGCCAGAGCTGTGTATGTGTAAGTTGGGTGTTTATTTAGTCAAGATATTGTATGAACGAAATGTGCAGGTGGTGAATGAAAATAGGCTTTATTTCTTATGTTATTTTAGACTTTTATACGTTGCATGAACTTGTTTTATACATTTATTTTTCAGTACGCCATATTTGTTCTAGCAATATACTTACAACAGTACCTACAAACAAACCATTACCAAATATATATTGCATAACAGAAGGCAATGATTGGAGTGCTACAGACGGTAAAAACATAACGCCGCAGCCAAATAATACCGCAACCCCTAAAATAGTTACATTTCGTTCGCTAAGTGGCACTTGTTTTATATTATGAAATCCAATCCCAATAAGTTGCACGAACGAAGCCATTAAAACCGCAGATGCGACCGCGGATGGCAGAGAGGCTAAGTAGCGGATAATACTTGGAAACAGCGACATACCGACTAATAGTACACATGCAAATAAGAATGAACGCATGTACTTTTGATTTGTTAAACGTATGAAACCTGCCGTTGCTGGTAACGGAACGACACCTACAGTTGAAAATAAAGAGGAAATCATATGCGAAATCCCTCCGACCCACGTACCATTTCTCAACTGTTTTTGTTCAACAGTCGCTTTATGAATCGTAGCTTGATTGATTGCTATAATAGCTGCCACTGTATTTGAAACTAAAATACATACCATAACGAAACTTGATACCGCCATACCTGTATTCCATTTTGGAATTCCCCACGCGAATATATGTGGAAGTTGCACAAAATGAGTTACTTGAGATGGGATCGTCACTTTTCCTGCAATAAGAAAAATAATCCAACCACTAACCAATCCTATTAAAACCGCATAACTTTTAACAAAACCTTTTCCAAAATTGGAGAGTATGACAACGAACAAAAATATGCCAAAAGCGATCAACGCTGTAAATTCATCGATTTGAGAAACAGTAGCTGTAATTCCTAACATCCCTTTTAAAAACACACCACTTAATTGCAAGCATAATAGAAGTAAGAACGTCCCTGTCACGAGCGGCGTAAATAAAAATAAAATACGCCCGATAAACCCCGTTACTCCTAGTCCTATTAAAACAACTCCCGCAACCATCATTCCTAATTCTAAAATTTGCAACGTACTATGTAATTGATCCTGCCCTACAGTTGCATAAGCAAGTACGGTAAATACACCAACCCATGATCCAGCTGGCCCATCCGCAATCGGAAGCTTATGTCCAAGCCATCCTTGTAAAAAAGAAGATATACCAACTACGAAAAACGTACGCTGCATTAAATAAAATACTTCTTCCGTCGTAAGATGAAATAATCCGCCAACGACAATTGGTAGCGCGATTGAGTTTGCTAATAAAAAAATAAACCATTGCAAAGTTCCCATAATATGATTTTGATTATGTTGATTGTCCAAACTTTTTATCCCTTCTAGCTTCCCTATAAGGAAGTATAACGTTACCCTATTTCTACTAAACAGCAAAGAAGAGTTCTATTTTTACAATTAGAACCCTTCTCAAAACACTTAAACGATTCTTCTATACAAGATTATCTGATTTCACTTGCTCTAAATTCCCTATAACAACATTCCCTTTATGCATAACTACACACTTCTCCGTTTGGCGGGCTACTGCTTCAGCGACGCATGTTGCGTTCGTTAAAACAAAGCTTGCCTCATCTCCTACATTTGGCCATACTCGCTTCCCTTCATTATTTAACGTCTCTTTCCCTCCTGTAATAAAGCGAAGAGCTTTCCCTAAAGATCTTTCATCACTCCAACCAAATCGTTCCGCCAGTCGATTTGCTTTTTGCAGCATATCTCCCGTTCCGAACGGAGACCAATGATCTGTAATACTATCATTTCCTAATGAAACTTTAACTCCTTTTCGATCTAATAATGGAATTGGGATTACTTGTTTACCGATTGGAACCGTCGAAGTAATATCAATCTTTAACGCTGCTAGTCTTTCTGCCACTTCTTCAACTTCTTTATCAGTAACGCCTCCAAGTCCAAGTGCATGACTAATTGTTACACGCCCTTGCCATCCTGCTTCCTCTGTTAGGCTTGCCAATCTCTTCATCGTAAACGTTCCAAGGTTATTCGCATCATGCAAATGAATATCAACATCCACATTAAACTCTACCGCAATATCCATAATCGTATGTAATGATTTTTCGATGTCATTATCTACTGTAGCTGGGTCCACTCCGCCAACTAATTGTGCTCCCATACGCATCGCATCTTTCACAAGTTGTACAGAATTACTGTGCAATAATCCATGTTGCGGAAATGCGACGATTCTACCAGACAACCGATCTTTATATGTTTCTAAAGCCGCTAACGTTGCCTCCAAATTACTAAGTCCAATAATTGGATCAACATTACAATGCGTTCTAATATTTGTTGCGCCATTTCGAAGCAATAACTCTAGCATATTTTCCGCCCTGTCTTGAGCAGTTGCTAATTGCTTTGGTAAAATCGTTTTTTCTTCATTAAAACGTGTAAAAATATTTTCTGCTGGCATACAAGCTTTCCAAGGCCCACTATAATATGTTTTATCAATATGAATATGCATCTCTTCAAAAGCTGGTAAAACTAATAAACGATTAGCATCAAAAGTTAACGTTCCTTCCTCGTGAACGATTCCCGATATAATTCTTTTAATTCGCCCATCTTCAATAAGAAGACTGCATATCTCAGTTTCCGTTTGTGAAATTTTCGCTTCTTCATATGTATAACCTGTTTCAAGCTTTACATTAGTCAACCAATACAATGTCATTACCACTTCCCCACCTTATATTAGAAAATACGTCACACCCTCATTTTCATTTTAATATCAACTGAAAATTAAGACAATTAATATACTACATTGCCCCTTCACAAAAAAAATGTAATATAACCTAATGGTCTTCTCATAAATTTCCATATAGAATAAAAGTACACTGTATCACTCATACATAACAGCGGTGATATAAAAAGGAGAGGATCATAATATGTCGAAGAGGTTATATAAATCCGAAACTGATAAAATGTTATTTGGTATATGTGGTGGTTTAGGAGAATATTTTGATATTAACTCTACTCTCATTCGTATCATTTGGCTTATTGCCGTTTTATGCTTCGGAACTGGATTTTTAGTTTATTTTATTTGTTTATTACTTATGCCACGCGCGTACTAACTGGTATCATTCCATATACTTAAGAAGAACATATAAAAAATCACCTATAGAATTCTTTTCTATAGGTGATTTTTTCATGAAGAATATTTCATCGTTAAATGTAATACCGCCACTTCATCTTCTTCATTTTTATAACTATGTTTCTTATTCGCTTCAAATTGAATCGAATCAAACTCATTTAGCACGTACACATCGTTCTCCACTTGAATAGAAACTTTCCCTTTCATTACTGTTACAAGCTCGATTGCTCCTTCATGATGAGCTTCAGGTTCATATATACTATTCGCTCTTAAACAAGCTCGGTGCATTTCCATCCCCGTTTCTTTCGTGTAACGGAACATCGTTTCTAAGTGCCACGTTTGTCCTACATCTACTGCAAAGCCTTCTCCGCAGCGCGCAACAGCTACAGGCTCTCCAACAACCATCAATCTCGATAAAGGGATTGATAACCCTTTTGTAATTTTCCAGATGACAGCTAATGTCGGATTCGTTTCACCTCTTTCAATTTTTCCTAGCGTTAATTTACTAACACCTGTCTTTTGGGCTAAATCTTCTAAACTTAATTTTTGTTCATTTCGAATTTGTCTTAATAACTGACCTACTTGCTGAATTACTTCTTTCGTTTGCATATCTTCATTTTCTTTCATATATAAAAACCACCTTAAAATATAAAATAGTTTACTTTTATTCACTTTAAGTATATTATACTATACATAAATACTCAATTCCGAAAGGAGTGCCATACTTCATGCGCGCAATACTACTAGGTCTTTTATCATCGGCCTTTTTTTCTGCAACCTTTATTATTAACAGAGCAATGAATGTATCTGGAACAAGCTGGGCTTGGACTGCTTCCTTCCGTTTTCTATTTGCTCTCCCTATTTTATTCCTTATCGTTTTATTTCGCAAAAACTTAGGAGCTTTATGGGAAGAATTAAAAAAACATCCATTTGTATGGATCGGGTGGGGCTCTGTCGCTGGCATCGGCTTCTATTCTTTATTAAGTTTCGCAGCTGTTTTTTCTCCAGCTTGGCTCGTTGCTGGAACTTGGCAAGTTACGATATTAGCAGGTTTACATTTATCGCCATTATTCTTCATTAAAATAGAAACAAAATCAGGTACAAAACTTGTACGTGGAAAAATTCCACTGCGCAGTTTATACGTCGCTTTATTTATTTTACTTGGTGTACTTTGTATGCAAGCTACTGAAGCAGGTCATATTACAATGACTCAATTCATTTCTGGTTTTTTACCTGTCGTTTTAGCAGCTTTCTTATATCCCTTCGGTAACCGAAAAATGATGGAACTTGTTGGCGGGCGTCTTGATACATTCCAACGTGTATTAGGAATGGCAATCGGAAGTCTCCCTATTACAATTCTACTTGGTATATACGGATTTTCCACTACCGGTATTCCATCATCAAGTCAAATGATGCAAGGATTTTTATTAGCATTATGTTCCGGAGTTATTGCGACGATGACATTTTTCTTTGCTACCGACTTAGCAAAAGACAATCTCGCTTTACTTGGAGCTGTTGAAGCAACACAAGCTGGAACGATGGTCTTCACTGTGCTTGGTGAGATTGTTTTCTTAAATGGTTCATTCCCTAGCGGTCTGTCACTGATTGGGATGATTATTATAATGTTAGGAATGATCGTAAATAGTGTTTTAAACCGTTCTGTTCCAGTCATTAAACAAAAAAAATCAGCATAAAAATAGATATGGTTCTTCTTCATAGAACCATATCTATTTTTATTGTCTCCCTATTTCGCCTTATCAGAATAGTATTTCATTAGCTATTTATACTAAAACCTATGTTATAATACGTTTCATGTGCATTAATAGGAGGTAAATTATGTTAAAAAAAGCAATTGCTGAATTTATTGGTACATTTGTACTTGTATTATTCGGAACTGGAGTAGCTGTCATTGGTGGCGGAATTGAAGGAATTGGAACGTTAGGTATCGCTATGGCTTTCGGATTATCTATCGTGGCTATGGCATATAGTATTGGAACAATTTCTGGGTGTCATATTAACCCCGCAGTATCAATCGCTATGTTCTTCAATAAAAGAATGAACGCTATGGAACTTAGCTATTATTTATTAGCTCAAATTTTAGGTGGTTTATTAGGAACTGCAACGTTAGTAACAATTTTACGATCTGCTAAATTACCTTTAGATAATTTAGGACAAAATAGTTTTGGAACTCTTGGTTTATCTGGAGCATTTTTAGTTGAATTCATTTTAACTTTCGTATTTGTTTTAGTTATCGTTGCTGTAACAGGTAAAAAGGGAAGTTCTTCTTTAGCTGGACTAGTAATTGGTTTCACATTAGTATTAATTCACTTATTAGGTATTCCGTTAACTGGAACATCTGTTAATCCAGCTCGTAGTATCGCACCAGCTCTATTCGCTGGCGGAGAAGCAATTTCTCAACTATGGGTGTTCATCGTTGCCCCAATTATTGGTGGTATCGTAGCAGCTGTTGTAGGAAAGTTTATTTTAAATACTGAAAAATAGAATTTTCAATATTTCCGAATAAAAAAAGGCGAGCCCTCATCATGAGGAAGCTCGCTTTTTTTATTCTTTAATTTTCGACTTTAAATTTGAAACTAATTGCTGCACCGTTACATTTGCAAGTACGTTTTCCATCGCTTCTTGCGATTGTATTAAAACAATCTCTAATACCGATTGAATATTAGCTCCTACTGGACATTCAATGTTGGGATTTTCATGGAAAGAAAATAGATGTCCTTCTTCTACAACTTCCACAGCTTTATATACATCAAGTAATGTAATTTCATCTAAATCACGAGCAAGTGTCGTACCACCTTTACCAGCTTGTACATCAACAAGTCCTGCTCTCTTCAACATTCCTGTAATGCGACGAATCACAACTGGATTTGTATTCACACTACCAGCAATCCATTCAGAGGTACAGCGAGAGTTTCGATCTATTGCAAGTAACGTTAACATATGAACACCTACTGTAAAACGACTACTAATTCCCATCTGCACACCCTCCTTTTTATTCATTCTATTAAAAGACGACTCTTATTATTATATACTATTTTTAATTTATACATAAAGAAAAAGCATGATTCCACTAGAAAATCATGCTTTTCTCCCATTATTGACGCTTTATAAATTTCGCTAAATCTTTAAACTTCACTTTGTCGGAGTAATTCATTACACCGTTTACGTAGATACGGCTTGTAATAGCATTTAATATACCAATCGTCGCCAATAAAAATACTAATGTTATCGTAATCTCTAACATACCTGCTTCACCAGCTACAATCCGCGAGAAGGTAACCATCGGTGTGAAAAACGGAACATACGAACTTACAACAACAATAGTACTATTCGGATCACTTAATGATTTAATACTAATGAAGAATGCAGCCATGATCAAAATCATTACCGGGAAAGATACAGCTTGTAAATCCTCTGTCTTAGACACAACAGCTCCAGCCGCAGCGTACATCATCGCATAAAGTAAATACCCCGTAATGAAATAAACAAGAAACATACTTATAACCTTTGCATCTAATTTTGTAAAGTCAATGGGAACACCAAATAATGAAGCACTTTCTAAATCGACCCAACCTAACAAATAAGGAATAAGATAACCACACGCCAATATTACAAGTTGTAATAACGCCGTTGAAACAACCGCCAAAATTTTCGCATACATCATCGTAAGAGGCTTTACTTTCGGAAGCATTACTTCCATTACGCGTGACGCCTTTTCAGATGCAATATTCATTGCGATTGTATTTCCGAAAGCTACAATAAACATATACAAAGCAAATGTAAAGAAATACGCAATTCCGAAAGAAGATGTGCGATCTTTTATCGCTTCTTGCTTCACTTGAATTTCTGCCTGTAATTGCTGCGCAATTTCTGATGAAACATTATTTTTTGCAATCGTCACCATCGTATATTGTTGTTTTAAATAACCCGCCATAATCGCAGAAGTTGCTTGGCTTGGAAATCCATTATACATATATGTAACTGCTGGAGCCCCACCCTTTTCCGTCACATGGAATAGACCGTCTAAATCTCCCTCTTCTACTTGCTTATGCAGTTTATCAAAATCACCCTTTGAACCGACCGTTATTTTTGCTGATGGCAATAGCTTATTTAGCTCTTCCTTTTGTACTTTGTATGTGGAACTCTCTACTACAACTGCAATTTTATCTTTATCCTTATTTTTATCATCGCCTGAAGTAAAATGATTAAATGCAAAAATCCCAAACACAACCAAAAATAAAATCGCACTCGTAATTAATGATTTTTTAGATAAAAACGCTTCCCTAAAATAAAATGAAAATACATGAGAAAATTTACGCATCTTTATTTCGCCCTCTCTACAAAGATTTCGTTCAACGTTGGCTCTAGCATTTTAAATTGTCGTAAGCTAACACCTTGTTCTTGCAATTGTTGCAAAATCTTTAGAGCTTCTGCATCATCTTGTACTTTTACATAAAGAAGACCTTGTTGTTTTTCATACGGAACATGTATAGCTTCTAATCCCTTTTCATTCTCTGCTATATCTTCAATCGTTAAATTACGAAAACCGTATTCCTTCTTAATATCACTTAACTGTCCTTCTACAACTGCTTCACCCTTTTTCAAAATACATACATGTTGGCAAAAAGCCTCTACTTGCTCCATACGGTGACTTGATAAAATAATTGTCTTTCCGTCCTGTACTTGTTCTCCAATAATACTAGCTAGCATTCCAGCATTAACTGGATCAAGTCCGCTAAATGGTTCATCCAAAATAAGGAGTTCTGGATTGTGAAGAAGAGCAGCAATCAATTGAATTTTTTGCTGATTCCCTTTTGAAAGTTCTCCCGCCGTTTTAAATTTATATTCTGGAATTGCTAAGCGCTCTAACCAGTGATCAATTGCAAGATCCACTTCTTTTTTCGTCATTCCTTCTAATCTACCAAAATATCGCAACTGATCTATTACTCTACTTTTTGTATATAATCCTCTTTCTTCTGGTAAATATCCAATTGTTACCCCGCTATCACCAAATGATTTTCCATCCCACGTAATAGAACCTTCATTTGGCGTTAATAAACCTAGTAACATTTTAATTGTCGTTGTTTTCCCTGCACCATTTCGGCCAAGTAACCCTAACACTTCACCTTTCGGTAACGAGATTTGCAAACCATTAACTGCTTTAGATTCTCCGAATATTTTTGTTAATTTTTGAATTTGTAAACTCAATGTATAAAGCCTCCCCTTTAGTATCATTCGTACCCTCTGTTAAAGCCTATGATTGTTCAGAATGAAGTATGGTACTATATTTCATTCTCTTATATGTATCACTACACCTAACCCATCATTTGTTTCATTTAGTTAAAATTGTAAATAAAAATCCTGTTTTTGTCAATTATAATTGTCATTACGACAATAAAACTTGTCAAAACAATTATTATTATTTAACTCATCTTTCTAATATAGGACAAACTACTACATATACAAAAGACAATATGCAAATATTCATAAAAAAATTATCATATTTTAATATATAATATAAAATGATTTTCTAACATCAAGGAGGATACATATGAAGATGAAGAGGGGTATTACCACTTTATTATCTGTAGCCGTTCTTTCCACATCGCTTGTAGCATGTTCAGGAACAGCTGAGAAAACAGTGGCGAAAGAAGAAAAAGTAAAATTAACAGACCAGCAATTGATGGCTGATTTATGGTATCAAACAGCTGGCGAAACGAAAGCACTATACTACCAAGGATATAATATTGGTCAATTGAAGCTTGATGCAGCTCTTGCAAAAGGGACAGGCAAAAAACCTGCTATCGTACTTGATTTGGATGAAACTGTTTTAGATAATAGTCCTCATCAAGCAATGAGCGTAAAAACAGGAAAAGGCTATCCTTATAAATGGGACGATTGGATTAATAAGGCTGAAGCTGCCGCTCTTCCAGGCGCTATTGATTTCTTAAAATATGCAGAGTCTAAAGGTGTAGATATTTACTACATCTCAAATCGCAAAACGAATCAACTAGATGCAACAATTAAAAACCTTGAACGCGTAGGGGCTCCTCAAGCAACGAAAGAACATATATTACTACAGGACCCGAAAGAAAAAGGGAAAGAAAAGCGTCGTGAACTTGTTTCTCAAACACATGACATCGTCCTATTCTTCGGTGACAACTTATCTGATTTCACTGGTTTTGATGGAAAATCTGTAAAAGATCGCAATGAAACAGTAGCAGAATCAAAAGCACAATTTGGTGAAAAATTCATCATTTTCCCTAACCCAATGTACGGTGACTGGGAAGGTGCTTTATACGATTATAATTTCAAAAAATCAGATGCAGAAAAAGACAAAATTCGTCATGACAACTTAAAATCATTTGATGCAAAATAACAAAGAGGATGGCTTGCGCCATCCTCTTTTATTGCATATTTCTTGTTAAAGGCAAGATAAACACTTCAACACGTCTATTTTTCGCTTTTCCTTCTGGCGTATCATTTGGTGCAATTGAACGGTATTCTCCGTAACCAACTGCACTAAATTTTTCTGGTTGCAATTCTTTATTTTGGAGTAACACCTGCATAAAATTAACTGCACGCTGTGTACTTAACTCCCAGTTTGATGCAAACTGTGCATTTGCGATAGGAACCGTATCTGTATGACCCGACACTGTAATCTCACGAGGTGATGCCGAAACAAGTAGGTTAGACATCTCTTTTGCAATCCCTAACGATTCCAACTTCACATCTGCTTTCCCTGAGTCAAATAATACATTTTCTAATATCGTTACCATTAATCCTTTTTCAGTTAAATCCGTTTTAAAAGAAGAAGATAATTGCTTTTCCTCAATATACTTGTCAATACTTTGTTGTACTGCTTTTAATTCATTCATTTCTTGCTGCTTCACTTCAGCTTCAGCATCTTTTTTGATTTTCTCAGATTCCAAACCACTTGCCGATAGCTCTTTTTCTTCTTTTGGTTTTTGATCACTTAAAAACTCTTTATTTCCTGTTCCACCTGCTAGTTCACTTCGAAAAGCTACTGCCATCTGTTTAAATTTCGCAGCATCTATACTACTCATTGCAAATAAAACAATAAACAGTGCAAACAACAACGTTAGCATATCAGAATACGGAATTAACCAAGTTTCATCGATATGCTCGTCATGCTTTTTCTTTTTACTTCTTCTATTCTTCCTACTCCGCATTTTTTTCCGCTCCTTTTTCTAGCTTTTTACGCTCAGTTGCAGAAAGCGCACCTAAAATGCGGTTTTTCATAATAAATGGATATGGTACCTTCTTGTAACATTAATAAACAATCAATAATTAAACGTTTCTTCTCTAATTCAGCAGCAGACTTTTGCTTTAATTTATTTGCAAATGGATGCCATAATACGTAACCTGAAAAAATACCGAAAATCGTTGCAATAAACGCACCTGAAATAGCATGTCCTAGCTTTTCAATATCAGTTAAATTTCCAAGTGCAGCTACAAGACCGATAACAGCACCTAAAGCCCCTAATGTAGGTGCATATGTACCAGCTTGCGAAAAAATAGTAGATCCTTTTGCATGTCTTTCTTCAATTGCTTCTAATTCAGCTTCTAAAATTTGTTCTAAGTCTTCTGCAGATACACCGTCAATCACAAACTTCATACCACGCAAGAGAAATTCATCTTGAATTTTATCTAATTGTTGTTCTAAAGACAAAATACCGTATTTCCTACTCTCAGATGTCCAATGAGCAAATAATTCTAGTAACTGTTCATAACTTAAATCTTTTTTATTTGAACCAAAAAGAACTTTAAATAATTTTGGAATCCTTTTTAGTTGATTCATTGGAAATGCGATACATACTGCAGCAAATGTACCAACAAAAATAATTAATGCTGCTGCAGGATTAACTAAGGCCATTACGTCAGCACCCTTGACGACCATTCCTACTACTACCGCCAACACTCCTAAAATGATTCCAATAATTGTTGCAAAATCCATTCCCATTCACTCCTAGTCTATACAAGAAGTCCTTCATTCTCGATAATCGCTACATCTCCTTATGTATATATATTACATAAAAAATGAATTACATGAAAGATAGGAAATGAATTATATAAAAAAATACTACAATTTCACACATTTTCTGACATTTTCTTTGCATTTCTATTACGTTATGACTCTTATATTTCTTTTTCAATAAACTAGACTTATAATAAAAACGATACATATTTTATTAAGAAAGGACAGTGATTGCAAGGTATCATGAAAAAGATAATAATTATTTCTGCCGCTACTATTGTAATCGGTATCACATCTTTCGCTTACTTTGGTTCTAAATCACCACTGCAAAATGAGGCGAAAGCTGTAGAAAGTCAAAAACATAGTAACCATCCAAAAGAAGAAATTCCTGCTTTTCCAAAAGCTGATCATAATGCAAAGAAACTAGATGATAATTTTTCCGTTGTAACAAATCCAGATTCTGCTCTTGTATTAGTCAATAAACATCGTAAATTACCAGATGGGTACATTCCAGAAGATTTAACGAAACCGAACGTACCATTTACTAGTCCAAAAGATAAAGAGAAAACATTACTTCGCAAAGATGCTGCAGACGCTCTTGAAAAAATGTTCCAAGCAGCGAAAGAAGAAGGTTTAGAACTTACAGCAGTTTCAGGTTACCGTTCTTACAAACGCCAACAGTCATTACATAATACATATATTAAACGCCAAGGAAAAGCTGAGGCTGATTCGGTAAGTGCAATTCCTGGAACAAGTGAGCATCAAACTGGTCTAGCAATGGATATTAGCTCAAAATCTGCTAAATTCCAATTAGAACCAATCTTCGGAGAGACAGCAGAAGGAAAATGGGTTGCAGAACATGCCCATGAGTTCGGATTTGTCATTCGTTATTTAGAGGATAAAACAGAGACAACAGAGTATTCATACGAACCGTGGCACTTACGCTACGTTGGCAATCCATATGCCACATACATACATAAGCACCACCTAACATTAGAAGAGGCAACGAAGGACAAAAAATAAGAGAGCAATTCGCTCTCTTATTTTTCTTTTATTCTATTGTTGTAGTAATTCCTTCCATTCCTCAGACCACGGTTCGCCTCTTCCAGTTTTTTTCGATGCTTGGACCATCATACCGCGTCCAACTAAACAAACTTCTCCTTCTGCATTTTTCACCATATAATGCAGATCTAAAGAAGAATTCCCAACTGCTCCTGCCTTTACATATACTTTCAACTGCTCATCAAAATAAATTTGTTTAATAAAATTACATTGTAAATCTGCGACGACTATCATCGTTTCTGAAGATTCATGTGTCCATTCTTGCATAAATCCGAGTTCTTTAAACAATGCGATACGTGCTTCTTCAAAATATGTAAAAGCAACGACATTATTTACATGTCCAAACATATCTACTTCACCAAAACGAACTTTGACAGGATTATAAAATGAAAAACCACTTTCCCATTGCTCAAAGTCTTCAATATAAGAAATTCTCTTCATTGTTCCCTCTCCTTTTCGCCCTTAAAATAAACAGAATAAACAGAAAAATAAACTTATAAATATTGCCTCTTCAACATGAAGAGGCAATATTTATTAATAGTTATTGTCACTACCAAAGAAATCTTTGAACGATTGAATTGTTGTATCACGGTTTAATGCTGCAATTGAAGTTGTTAATGGAATACCTTTCGGACATGATTGCACACAGTTTTGAGAGTTACCACAGTTTGCAAGTCCTCCATCACCCATAATTGCACGTAAGCGATCTGCTTTATGCATTTCACCAGTTGGATGCGAGTTAAATAAACGCGCTTGTGAAAGCGGTGCTGGTCCAATAAAGTCAGACTTACTGTTTACGTTCGGACATGACTCTAAGCAAACACCACATGTCATACATTTCGAAAGTTCATATGCCCATTGACGCTTTTTCTCTGGCATTCTTGGACCTGGTCCTAGGTCGTACGTACCGTCTATTGGAATCCAAGCTTTAACACGTTTTAACGCGTTAAACATACGGCTACGGTCAACTTGTAAATCACGTACAATCGGGAATGTCTTCATCGGCTTTAAGCGAATTGGTTGTTCTAACTGGTCAATAAGAGCTGTACATGATTGACGTGGTTTTCCGTTAATCACCATCGAACATGCTCCACATACTTCCTCTAAGCAGTTCATATCCCATGCAATCGGCGTTGTTTGGTTCCCTTTTGAGTCGACAGGATTACGGCGAATTTCCATAAGCGCCGAAATAATATTCATATTAGGACGATATGGAATTTCAAACTCTTGGTCAAACTCTTGTGCATCTGGTCCATCTTGTCTCGTAATGATGAGGCGGATTGTTTTCTCAGACATGTTGTTTATCCCCCTTCTCTTCACCCTTAGCAGCTACATCATGTTTTGAGGAATAGTCACGTTTACGTGGTTTAATTAATGAAACATCCACTTCTTCGTAATGGAATGCTGGTGCATTTCCTTCTCCCTCAAATTTCGCCATCGTAGTTTTTAAGAAGTTTGCATCATCACGATTTGGGAATTCTGGTTTGTAATGCGCTCCGCGGCTTTCATTACGGTTATATGCGCCAATTGTAATAACACGTGCTAACTCGAACATATTTGCAAGTTGGCGTGTAAATGAAGCACCTTGATTACTCCATCTTGCTGTATCGTTAATGTTAATGCGTTTGTAACGCGCCATTAACTCTTCAATTTTCGCATCAGTTTCTATTAACTTTTTATTTTCACGAACTACTGTAACGTTATCTGTCATCCATTCTCCAAGCTCTTTATGAAGAACATATGCATTTTCGTTACCATCAAGCGTTAAAATATTGTTAAATTTCTCTGTTTCGATTAATTCATTTTGCTCATATACAGTAGATGAAACAGCATCAGATGATTTAGAAAGACCTTTCATATACTCAATTGCGTTCGGTCCTGCTACCATACCACCGTAAATTGCTGATAATAATGAGTTCGCACCAAGGCGGTTACCACCGTGCATAGAATAATCACACTCACCTGCTGCAAATAAACCTGGAATACTTGTCATTTGCTTATAATCAACCCATAATCCGCCCATTGAATAGTGAACCGCTGGGAAGATTTTCATTGGTAGTTTACGAGGATCATCACCTGTAAATTTCTCATAGATTTCAATAATTCCACCAAGTTTAATATCTAGTTCTTTCGGATCTTTATGAGAAAGATCTAAGTACACCATGTTTTCACCGTTAATACCTAGTTTTTGCTCTACGCAAACATCAAAGATTTCACGCGTTGCAATATCACGAGGTACAAGGTTTCCGTAAGCTGGATATTTTTCTTCTAAGAAGTACCATGGCTTACCATCTTTATACGTCCAAACACGTCCACCTTCACCACGTGCAGATTCACTCATAAGACGTAACTTATCGTCTCCAGGAATTGCCGTTGGATGGATTTGAATGAACTCACCGTTCGCATAATATGCACCTTGTTGATATACAGCAGACGCTGCTGTACCTGTATTAATAATAGAGTTTGTTGATTTTCCAAAGATGATACCAGGGCCCCCTGTTGCCATAATCACGGCATCAGCTTGGAAACTTTTTATCTCCATAGTTTGTAAGTCTTGCGCGACGATTCCTCGGCACACACCTTCATCATCTACAACAGCTCGTAAGAAATCCCAACCTTCATATTTCGTTACAAGTCCTGCTACTTCATGACGACGTACTTGCTCATCTAATGCATATAGTAATTGTTGACCAGTTGTTGCACCAGCAAATGCTGTACGGTGATGTTGTGTTCCACCGAAACGACGGAAATCCAGAAGTCCTTCTTCCGTACGGTTGAACATAACACCCATGCGGTCCATTAAATGAATAATACCAGGTGCTGCATCACACATCGCTTTAACTGGTGGTTGGTTCGCTAAGAAGTCCCCACCATAAATTGTATCGTCAAAGTGGATCCATGGAGAATCCCCTTCACCTTTTGTATTTACGGCACCGTTAATTCCACCTTGGGCACATACAGAATGTGAACGTTTTACTGGTACTAAAGAAAATAGTTCAACATTTACTCCTGCTTCTGCCGCTTTAATCGTTGCCATTAAGCCGGCCAAGCCACCGCCGACTACTATAAGTTTCCCTTTCATGCTCTCCCACTCCTTACTGGTTTGCTAGCT
The DNA here is from genome assembly GCF_022664195.1 of Bacillus cereus group sp. BfR-BA-01316. Taxonomy (NCBI): domain Bacteria; kingdom Bacillati; phylum Bacillota; class Bacilli; order Caryophanales; family Bacillaceae; genus Bacillus; species Bacillus cereus group sp. BfR-BA-01316. The sequence goes on along the minus strand of NZ_JAKUGX010000021.1, from coordinate 9,778 downwards.
GTGGATCGATGAACGCTAATAATGCACTCACACCTACATAAGATAGACCTAAGAAAATAGCTAATGTTACATAAGTAGAGATTCTTTGTGAACGTGGAGATACTGTAATTCCCCAGCTTATACAGAATGTCCATAGTCCATTTGCAAAGTGGAAAATTGTTGAAACAACACCAACTAAATAGAAACCAAACATAAATGGGTTGTTTAAAATATCTGCCATCATATCATAGTTTACCTCTTTACCTAACAATGCTTGAATACGAGTTTCCCAGACGTGCCAAGAAATGAAGATCAGCGTAACGATACCTGAAATTCGTTGGAAGACGAACATCCAGTTACGGAAATAGCCGTAAGATACCGCATTGTTCTTAGCTGTAAATGCAATATATAATCCATATATGGCATGGTACAGTATAGGTAAAAAGATGATGAAAATTTCTAGCGCATACCGGAATGGAAGGAGCTCCATAAAGCCTGCAGCTTTGTTAAAAGCCTCTGCTCCTCTTGTTGCAAAGTTGTTTACAATTAAATGTTGCGTCAAAAAGACACCAACCGGAATGACCCCCATTAATGAGTGCCACTTACGAAACGTATACTCGCGGCCTTTCATGTCCCCATTACCCCCTTGAATGTTTGACTGCTGTTTTCAGATTAATTTACAACAATAATGTTTTTTCACTATTGGCATAAGAAAAACTGAAAAAATTATTCGAAATATTTCAGCATAATTTGATACCAAGTTCATTTTACTCCTATTTTTGTCGAAGCGTCAAGAAAACGTATACATAATTTGCATATAATTTGCCAATTCTTTTTGTCTTCTTATATATTCAGATTTCCCCAAAGAAAAATCTGTTTTTATAAATGAAAAATGTTATATAATAATCCCTATAGAAAGAGGGGAATATTGTGAGCAAAAATACAATCGATATAACATCTTTAGAAGATGTTTCATTGAACGCCTTCGCTTATGAATTGCTACGTGAAGAATTACTACCTGATTTAATTGGTAACGATTTAGATGGTATTTTATACTGGGCCGGTAGAAACCTTGCGAGAAAATATCCGCTAGAAACAATTGAAGAAGTCATTCAGTTTTTTGAAAAAGCTGGTTGGGGCACTTTAAGCATCATTGAACATAAACGTCGTGAAATGCAGTTTCAACTTAAAGGTACACTTATTACTGAGCGTCAAAAACAAAAAAGACATTCATCTTATCAATTAGAAGCTGGATTTATCGCCGAGCAAATTCAAAGACAAAGAAACGTCGTTGCAGAGTCCTATGAGGAACAGAAAAAACGTTCAGACTCTATTACATTTCTTGTTAAATGGGATATAAAAGATCTCATTGAAGTGTAGCATCTACTTACAGTCAACTAGACATATAAGTTTAGTTGACTTTTTTGTATATTCATTTAGGCATGTTTATTTTAAATCTTCAGAAATTATAACAAAAAACAGAAGACGTTGTAAACTACAACGTCTTCTTATCTGTTAAATAAGTATAAATTGTCTCCGCTACATTTTTCGGCATACCTGCTTCGACAAATTCCGATATGGAAGCTTCTTTCATCTTTTTTAATGAACCAAAATGTTTTAGCAATACCTTTTTTCGTTTATCACCGATTCCCGGAATTTCATCCAACGCGGATTGAATAACAGATTTCCCGTGTAATTGACGATGGAATGTAATTGCAAATCGATGTACTTCATCTTGAATGCGCTGCAATAAATAAAATTCTTGGCTATTCCTCGCAAGCATAACAGGCTCAGGCGGATCCCCAATAATTAAATGTGATGTTTTATGTTTTTCATCTTTTACAAGCCCTGCCATTGGAATATATAATCCAAGCTCGTTTTCAAGAACATCACTTGTAGCCGTGAGATGTCCTTTTCCCCCATCGATAATTATTAAATCTGGCAAAGGTGAATTTTCCTTTAATGCTCTCGTATAACGGCGTCTCACAACTTCCCTCATAGACTCGTAATCATCTGGCCCTTGGACCGTTTTAATTTTATATTTCCGATATTCTTTCTTCGCTGGTTTCCCATCGATAAAAGCAATCATTGCTGAAACAGGATTTGTCCCTTGAATATTTGAATTATCAAACGCTTCAATACGATATGGCGTTTCAATCCCTAGTTGCTTCCCTAGATTATCAACAGCTTTAATCGTCCGTTCTTCATCACGTTCAATTAAGTGAAATTTCTCTTCTAGTGCAATTTTTGCATTTTTATTTGCTAATTCCACAAGATCTTTTTTCTTCCCACGCTTCGGCTGTGTCGCTTCAACTTCTAAAAAGCGCTCTACTAATTCTGAATCTATACTTCCTGGAACAACAATTTCCTTCGGCTTGAAATGACTACTGTTTTCATAAAATTGACCGATAAAAGTTAAAAATCCCTCTTCTGGTTCATCATAAATCGGGAACATAGAAACATCACGTTCAATTAGCTTTCCTTTTCGAACGAAGAAAACTTGAACACACATCCACCCTTTATCAACTGCATATCCAAACACATCACGATCCACTAAATCACTCATAATCATCTTTTGCTTTTCCATAATTGCATCAATATGAGCAATTTGATCTCGCAACTCTTTCGCCCGTTCAAATTCTAGTTTCTCTGAAGCCTCATACATCTTCGTTTCTAATTCTGAACGAATTTCTTTATGCCCACCGTTTAAGAATTTAATAATTTCATCAACAATTTCTTTGTTTTGCTCATCCGTTACTTCTTTCACACAAGGTGCTAAACATTGGCCCATATGATAATACAAGCAAACTTTATCTGGCATATTTGAACATTTACGAAGCGGATACATACGATCTAATAATTTCTTTGTTTCATGTGCCGATTGCGCATTTGGATAAGGCCCAAAGTACTTTCCTTTATCCTTTTTTACATTTCGCGTAATGAGTAAGCGCGGCTGTTTTTCAGCTGTAATTTTAATAAAAGGATATGTTTTATCATCTTTTAATTGAATATTATATTTCGGATCGTATTTTTTAATTAAATTCAACTCTAAAATGAGAGCTTCCAAATTTGAGGAAGTCACAATGTATTCAAAATCAACAATTTCTCCAACAAGCCGAAGTGTTTTCCCATCATGCGAACCAGTAAAGTACGAGCGCACACGATTTTTGAGTACCTTTGCTTTTCCGACGTATATAACCGTTCCCTGCTTATCCTTCATTAAATAACAACCAGGTTGATCGGGCAAAATTGCTAACTTCTCTTTTAAATGCTCGTGCACTCGTCTCCCTCCATTTCTACATGCTTATCATTTTTATTTTCACACGAAAACATACTATATCAAAACACCCAACATACGTTCCTTTATTGTAACGGAAAGGCTGTAAAAAAGAAAATAAAAGAAGCTACCAAATGGTAGCTTCTTTATTTTAGAAGTGTTTAGAAACTAATTCTACTAACGCTTCTTTCGGTTTATATCCTAACGCTTGATCAACTACTTTACCGTCTTTTAATACGAAAAGAGCTGGAATACTCATTACTTCGAATTGACGAGCAGTTTCTTGGTTTTCATCAACGTCCACTTTTACTACTTTTACTTTCTCGCCTAACTCTGAATCGATTTCCTCTAATACAGGAGCGATCATTTTACAAGGTCCGCACCAAGGCGCCCAGAAATCTAATAATACAACACCTTCGCTAGTTTCAGCTGCGAAGCTTTGGTCATTTGCATTTATAATTGCCATTTTATTTCCTCCTTCAAGTATATTCTACCAAGAGTATATCATTAACTTTTATACGTGGCGAATATTATGTATCGTTATGTATTGTAACAAAAAAATGTTCCTTTATACTATATAAAAATATGGATGAAATACTAAAAAGATGAGAGACAGGGGATCTCTCACCTTTTTCTATATATAGGGGTACTTCACTTGGAACTCAAGGGTACTCAAATCATGAATGTACTTTTAACTTTTTAAACTCTTCTGTTAAAAGAGGTAATACTTCAAATAGATCACCGACAATACCATAGTCAGCTACTTTGAAGATACTAGCTTCTGGATCTTTATTAATCGCAACAATTATTTTTGAATTAGACATACCAGCTAAATGCTGAATCGCACCAGAAATTCCGCATGCAATGTATAGGTCTGGTGTAACAACTTTACCTGTTTGACCAATTTGTAATGAATAATCACAGTACTCAGCATCACAAGCACCACGAGATGCTCCAACAGCGCCGCCTAGTACGTCAGCTAATTCTTTTAACGGTTTAAATCCTTCTTCACTCTTCACACCGCGTCCGCCAGCGATAATAACTTTCGCTTCAGAAAGATCAACACCTTCTGCAGTTTTACGGACAACATCTTGAATGATTGTACGTAGATCTTTCACATCAACTGTAATAGAAGACACATCACCGATGCGAGATTCATCTTTTTCAAGAGTTGCGATATTATTTGGACGCACTGTCGCAAATAATATACCATCTGTTACAATCTTCTTCTCAAATGCTTTACCAGAATAGATTGGACGAGTAAAGATAACATTGCCACCTTCAATTTCTAAAGCAGTTACGTCAGAAATTAAACCAGCTTCAAGCTTCGCTGCTAATTTTGGTGATAAATCTTTACCAAGTGCTGTATGTCCAAATACAATGCTTTCTGGATTTTCTTCAGCATATACAGCTAAAAACGCTTGTGCATAGCCATCAGATGTATATGATTTTAATTTATCATTTTCAACTGTCACAACGCGATCTGCACCGTAATGAATCAATTCATTTGCAAAAGAGGCAACGCTGTCTCCAACTAGAAGACCTACCACTTCACCGCCTTCTGCAATTGTTTTTGCTGCTGCTACCGCTTCAAACGAAACGTTACGTAGCGATCCATCACGAACTTCACCCATTACTAATACTTTACGAGCCATAGATTTTCCCTCCTGCATATATAATTTCGTATTTTATTAGATTACTTTCGCTTCTGTATGGAGCAACGATACAAGCTCTTTTACTTGATCTTGCAGCTCGCCTTGTAACACTTTTCCTGCATCTTTCTTAGGAGGCAAATAGATTTCAATTGTTTTTGTTTTTGCTTCCACATCATCTTCTTCTAAATCTAAATCATCTAATTCTACTTCTTCTAGTGGCTTTTTCTTCGCTTTCATAATACCTGGAAGCGATGGATAACGCGGTTCGTTTAAACCTTGTTGCGCTGTTACTAAAACTGGTAGCGATGTTTCAATTACTTCTGTATCCCCTTCAACATCACGCTCAATCTTCACATTTGTACCATCAATTTCAAGCTTCGTAATCGTCGTTACGTATGGGATATTTAACGCTTCTGCTACTCGTGGACCAACTTGTCCAGATGCACCGTCAATCGCAACGTTCCCGCCTAAAATTAAATCTATTTCTTTATCTTTTAAATATTCAGCAAGTACTTTTGCTGTTGTAAATTGGTCACCATTCTCAACATCATCTTCAATGTTAATTAGTACCGCTTTATCGCAGCCCATCGCTAATGCTGTGCGAAGTTCTTTTTCACTATCCTCGCCACCAACTGTTATAACAGTAACTTCTCCACCTTGTGCATCTCTTACTTGAATCGCTTCTTCAATCGCATATTCATCGTAAGGGTTGATGATGAATTCCGCTTCGCCATCGTAAATTGCACCGTTTTTAATTACGATTTTTTCTTCTGTATCAAATGTTCGTTTCATGAGTACGTAGATGTTCATTCCATTTACCCCCTTATTTTTCAGAAAGATTCTATCAATTTTAAAATTCTGTTAATTTTTATTAAAAAATAATTGGATTACCTACCACTAAATGAAGGCTTACGTTTTTCTAAAAACGCTGCTACGCCTTCCCTTCCATCTTCACTCGTAAATACTTCACCAAAAATCTGTGATTCACGCTGTACACCTTCATAATAATGAGACGATTTTGTCGTTTGTAATAACTCTAGCACAGCACGAGTTGTTGCTGGGCTTTTTCCAGCAATCTGTTTTGCAATTTTAAGCGTATCTTCTAAAATAGATTCTTCAGAAAACACTCCGTTAACAAGTCCCCATTGTAATGCTTCTGCACCAGTAATTGGTGTACTTGTTAACATCATTTCACAAGCTTTCGCTTTACCAACATAACGTGGTAAGCGCTGTGTACCTGCAAAACCAGGAATTAATCCAAGTGTTAATTCAGGTAAACCAAGCTTTGTACTTTCAGTTACAAAGCGCATGTGGCAAGACATAGCAAACTCCAGGCCGCCGCCAAGTGCCGCTCCATGAATTGCCGCAATAACTGGTTTTGAGCATTTTTCAACACGCTCAAACGTAACTTGTCCAAGCTGTGCTAACTCTGTTGCTTGCTTCGCTTCAGTAACAGATGTAAATTCTTTAATATCTGCCCCCGCTGAGAAGAAGCGTCCTTCACCATGTAGAACAACAACACGAATGTTATCATCCTTTTCCACTTGATCGATTAATTCAGTAACGTCATGCATAACTTGTGAAGACATCGCATTAGCTGGAGCATGATTTAACGTCGCCACCGCGATATGATCTTCAACTTTTACAGATAGGAATTTCAACATGATCCCTCCCATTATTTACGATAACCACAAGCTGCAATAAGTAGCCCATGTACCGTTTTTGAAAGTGCGACCAGATCATACTTATGATCGCTCATTACCCAATTGGTCACAACTTCATCTACTGTTCCAAAGATCATTTGTCTTGCCACGCGAACATTTAAATCCGCCTGAAATTCACCTTGCTTTATACCTGTCTCTAAAATCTCATCCATAACTTGTAAGTAGCCTTTTAATACTTCATTTATTTTAAGGCGCAAGTCTTGATTGGACTGCCTTAGTTCTAATTGCGTAACGATAGCAAGAGGATCATTTTGTGACAACAGCAAGAAGTGCGTTTCTACCAACATGAATAACTTCGCTACAGCGCTTTCAATTCCTGCTATTTTTTGACGAATTGTTTCAACAAATTCTCCCATCTTCTCTTGGAATAAGGATATTAATATATCTTCTTTATTTTTAAAATATAAATAAATCGTGCCATCAGCTACCCCAGCTTGCTTTGCAATTTTAGAAACTTGCGCTTGATGGTATCCATTCTCCGCAATCACAATGACTGCTGCATCAATAATTTGATTGTATTTCGGTCTATTTTTCTTCACTTTACTGTCCCCTTCAAGAAGATGACTGAATGAATAGTCATTCATATTCTTATAATACTGACTATTTAGAAAAGTGTCAATCCTATTTTTTCAAAAAGAAAGGGCCTTAGCCCGTTTGCTCATCTTCATTCTTTCTCTTCTCTTCATCTATTAGGACGCGGCGTAAAATTTTCCCGACTGTCGTCTTTGGCAACTCACTTCTAAACTCATATACTTTCGGGACTTTGTAAGCTGCTAAATATTTACGTGCAAACTGATCTAATTCTTCTTCAGAACATTCGGCGCCTTCTTTCAAAACAACAAACGCTTTTACAGTTTCCCCTCGATACGGATCAGGAACACCGATTGTTACTACTTCTTGCACCTTTTCGTGTTCATATAACACTTCTTCTACTTCACGAGGATATACGTTAAAACCACTAGCAACGATCATATCTTTCTTACGATCTTTCACATAGAAAAAGCCATCCTCATCCATGTATCCTACATCACCTGTATGGAGCCAGCCATCTTGCAGTACAGCTGCCGTTTCTTCTGGCTTATTCCAATACCCTTTCATAATTTGTGGGCCCTTTACAACAATTTCACCAATTTCACCTGGAGGTAATGACTCTCCTGTTTCAAGTGACATGATGATTGCCTCTGTATCCGGCCACGGTACCCCAATACTTCCCGGCACACGCTTTTCCCACAAAAAATTCCCATGTGTAACTGGTGATGACTCCGTTAATCCATAACCTTCTACTAATTTACCACCTGTAACTCTCTCAAACTCCTCCTGCACTTCTACAGGAAGCGGTGCAGAACCACTAATACAAGCCTGAATTGAAGAAATATCATATTCTTTTAAAAGAGGACTATTTAATAGAGCAATATAAATGGTTGGTGCTCCTGGAAATAGTGTAACTTTATGTTTCTTAATTGCTTCAAAAACCATTTTCATATCAAACTTCGGAATAAGCACCATTTTATATCCTTGCATAATACTTAAATTCATTACAGCTGTCATCCCGTACACATGAAAAAACGGAAGAACACCAAGAATTACCTCTTCTCCTTCTTTACAATTATATAACCAATGCGCTCCCATTAAAGTGTTCGAAACCAGATTTTTATGCGTTAACATAACCCCTTTTGGAAACCCTGTCGTTCCCCCTGTATACTGCAAAAGGGCTAGATCATTTTCAGGATCACATGGAACTTCAACATTAGTACTACTTTCCCTTTCTACCGATTTCCAAAGATGAATCGTTTCGCTTTCCGACACATTCACAACAAGATTTGCCTGCTTTTTTTGTACAAATGGATAAAGTAAATTTTTAGGAAATGGTAAAAAATCTGCAATACGGGTTACGATAATGTGCTCAAGCTTTGTTGCAGTTTGAACGTTAGTAACTCTCGGAAACACTAAATCAAGGCACAGAATAACTTTTGCCCCTGAGTCATGAAGTTGGTACTCAAGCTCTCTTTCTGTATAAAGAGGATTCGTTTGTACGACAATCCCTCCCGCAAGCAAAGTACCATAATAACCAATTACAGATTGCGGACAATTCGGTAGCATAATCGCAACTCTATCGCCTTTTTCAATACCAAGCCTTTGAAGGTAATTCGCAAATTTCTTTACCTTGTCATGGAAATCTGAAAATGTAACATCTTTACCTAAAAAGTGAAGCGCTTTCTTTTCTGGATAACGAGCAGCCATTTTCTCTAAATATCCATGAAGTGGCTGAATATCATAAGAAATTGTCCCTGGAATTTCATCTGGATAACTCTGCAGCCAAGGTTTTTCCACTCTCATTCCCCCTTCCAATACTTGTGAAAATAAATGAATGTTCATTCATGATGGTTGTTTTCATTATATTATAGTCATAACAGCGTTACAATCATAATATTCTGACTTTTATATAACTATGCTTTACTTCATTAACTTCTTATTATATGTATAAACTCTCTTAATTTTAAAAGAATAAGAGAGTTCACGTTACTTAGCTTAATCTTATAATCGTTAAAACTGCACCAGGTGTAGTCGTTGATAATGTTGCAACAGCTAACAATCCAAACAACTGCAAACTAATTGCACTCCCCGCCGCAAGAGTCGTAATAATTGTTGCACTAAATGATGTCGTTGCTAATGCAGGGGAATTGATAGTCCCAGCAAGCGGTGCCCCATTAATTGTAATTCGCGAACTGACTAATAATGAAGCCGTTATATTAATTGTATATGAAATATAATAATTCCCTGCATTTGCAGCCGTAAATACTGTGTTCCCTCCAGACACTGTAATTCCTGGACCGATATTCTGATTATTTGGAAGCGGGACATTCGTTCCACCAAGAAGCACCGATATTGCCGCACCCGACGTATTATTCGCAAACGCATATGTTGCTGTTATACTTGTGCCAGTTGCTCCTGTTGCCCCTGTTTCTCCCGTTATTCCTGTCGCTCCCGTTACTCCCGTTGCTCCTGTTACTCCCGTTGCTCCCGTTGCTCCAGTTGCTCCCGTTGCTCCTGTTGCTCCCGTTGCTCCTGTTTCTCCCGTTGCTCCTGTTTCTCCCGTTGCTCCCGTTTCTCCTGTTGGGCCTGTTGCTCCCGTTGCTCCCGTT
>NZ_JAKUGX010000020.1:0-90247 GCF_022664195.1 Bacillus cereus group sp. BfR-BA-01316 | reverse complement strand
CCAAAGGTAACAGAAGAACCAAATGTGTTAGAGAAACCAGAGGTAACAGAAAAACCGGAAGTACAAAATAAAGTAGAAGTACAAAACAAACAAGAGGTACAAGGTAAAGTAGAAGTACAAAGCAAACAAGAGGTACAAGGTAAAGTAGAAGTACAAAGCAAACAAGATGTACAAAATAAATCTGAAGTACCATCTAGTAAAGAAAATAATAAGCAATCAAAATTACTTCCTCAAACAGGGGGAGCATCAACTGAATCTACTTCTATTATTGCAGGTATGTTCGCATTAATTTTTGGAGCGATGTTGTTTAGACGTAAAAAAAATTAATGAGCGTGAGAGTTAGTTCGGAAACAAAATGTATGTGAAAAAGCGGAGACTATGGGTCTCCGCTTTTTATTATTTTTGTACATAGCTAAGTGGGATGCTACTTATTGTTTTAATTTATACGTTTTAAAACCACATGCTTTAATTTTTTGCGAAATCGGGTGATTAGCGTAATGATAATAATACCGAAGATAATTTTCCAAATGTGTTGTTCAAGTACCATGAATATATCTTCTAAGTTTTCCCCTAACCAGTAACCACCGATTAAGAAGAAGGATACCCAAAATAGGGCGCCTGAATAAATTGTCATCGCAAAGCGGCGAAACGGTAAGTTGATAATTCCTGCAAAGTATCCTGTAAAGTGGCGGATGCCTGGAATGAAAAAGGCGATAAAGATTAGAAAATATCCGTATTTATCAAACCACATTTTCGTTAAATTAATTTTTCGTTCTGTTAAAAATACATATTTCCCGTATTTCTGAATGAAAGGCATGCCAAGTTTATTTCCTAAAAAGTATTGGAATGTCATACCTACGCTTGTCCCAATAAAGGATAAAATAATTAAAATTGGTAAACTTAAATCACCTTGATGTGATAAAAATCCTGCATAGGCTAATGTTGGCTCTCCTGGAAACGGAAGAGCAATATATTCTAAAAGTAATCCAATAAGTACTACATAATACCCATATTGCTGAAATAATTCGTGAATCCATTCCATGTTGTGCGCTCCTTTTTAAATTGAAGTTGTTACACATCTTCCTCTTTTTCGCACCAATCGAACTGAAAAAATAGTAGTAGAAGAGTTTGGCTGGAGGATTTAAGCTAGTATGATTTTTTGACAACCACTCGCAAGTGATATCATACTTAATATAGCTCTTTGCTAATTAGCAAAGAGCATTGAAGTGCAAATGTTACTATTAGTTAAAGTCATAGCGGTATAAAAATATGTTAAAGTCTTCTTCTTTTGGTCCGAAATTAACTGCTTTTTCTTGTATACGTTGGAAGTTTTGTTTGTCATAAAATCCATAGTTGCATTCGTTATCTGTATATAAATATAAAGATGTTACATCTTCTTTTGTCATATAGTGGAATAGGTCGTTTAGTAAAGATTTCCCAACTCCAAGACCTCTAGATTCTTCGGATACGATGAATAATTGTATGCAGCCTTGAAAATGATCTTCTTTTCCTTGAATTAGTTCTTTATATGTTTTTTGAACTTTTATAAATGCTTTTAAAAATCCTCTATTCTCTTTATTCGTCATGAATAGTTTCAGCGTGTTAAAGGCAAAGCTAAAACTATTATGGAATTTCTTTAAACGGTTTTTATCTTTTTCGGAATCGCCTAAAATGACACCGATAATTTTATTATCTTTTTCAGCTACCTTACTAAAGGAACTTCCTAAAATACAACTGTGTAGGTAGAAGTTTAATATTGAATTTAAAAATTTTTTATCTGTAATGAATTCATTAAATCCAAATGCCTCGCCAATTAAATGTTTTATAGGCTCATAGTCCTCCTTAACTAGACTTCTATATTTTACTGTGTTCATAATTGTATACTCCCTTTATCAATGTAAATGACTTATTATAAATAGTAAGGTCTCCTCTAAGGGGAGAGTCAATAGTAGTAGGATAAAAATAAAAAGGAAGAGATTCATGTGAAAACATTATTTTCTATTGGAGAAGTTGCAAAAATAAAGGATATTACGATAAAGGCGTTAAGGTACTATCATAAGGTGGGAATTCTTATTCCAAAACATATTGATGAATCAACAGGATATAGATATTATTCTATAGATCAATTCATTCACATTGATATTATAAAAAGCTGTAGAGAGTTGAACACTAGTATAGTAGAACTTCAAGAGATTTTTAAGGAATGTAATACGGACAAGTTGTTGCAATTTTTACAATTAAAGAGAGCGGAAGCGGAAGAGCATATAAAGAAAATGAAAGAAGTAATTGAAACGATTGATGGGTTAAATGAGAAAGTAGGGCGTTCACTGGAAATATTAAAAAGTGATGAAGTATGTATTCAGTTCTTTGAGCAGCGGAATGTGATTGTAGCGCCATGCAAAGAAGTGGGGAGTTTACAGGAGTTACTGTACTATTCTAATTTAGAGAAAATCATTCAAGAGTATGAAGATAAGATGTCAATGGAAATGGGTATTCTATACAATATCAATGAAAAGTGGGATGTAGAGCCAAAATATGTTTTTAATAAGGTGCAAGATCATGTACATATGGAAGAGATGCAAAATATAAAAGTATTACCGAGCGGGAACTATGTAACATTAGCGTATAGTAAAGAAAATGAAGAGGAACGTCGAAATACTATAATTAAATATACAAAAGAAAATAATATAGAAGTGGGGAGTTTTATTGAAGTAGAGTTAGTTAATGATTTTTTTAATACGGAGTCTTATAGTTGTCAAATTCAAATTTTTATAGGGGATAGTGAGAATAAGAAGTTTTGATTCCATAACTTTATGGAATGGAGTTAGGTTCTTATTGGGGGGAAATTGCAACAGTGCATGAAATTATATCGAACACAACTTTACATATATTGACTTAAATATAAAATAAGACAATAATAGCCTACCTATTAATAAAAAGAGGGCCGTCCCAAAAAAATTGGGACGGCCTCATGAGTAGTAAGGAACGAACGTATTATTTACGTGAGAAACCTTCTTCATCAAGGTATTCCGCAGCTTCTGGATAAGAGTTGAATGTACCGTCTAAGTTTACGCCAGCGTAAACGTTCCACATGTCATCCTCTTGAATAAGAGTTAGGATATGACCGTCTTCGTTACGCCATTCTTCTTCGGCAGCAGGTTCCATTGGTGCTACAATTTCCTCTTGCTCCTGTGATAGACGTTCAATTACTTTTTCAATTAATGAACGCAGTTCTTCTTCTGAAAACTCACGGATGTTAATCATGCCTTTATCATCTGTTTTATAACCTTTAATGAAGTTTGCATATACAAATCCGTTTCCATTTGGGTGTAAATGATATACAACGTTCTTTTTATCTAAACGACTTTCTTCAAAGTGAAAGTTTACGCGTTTTAATGATACGTTCTTTCTTTCTAATTCCGGGAAAGATTCAATAATCGATAATTTTTCTTCAAAAGTTAGCATAGTGCCTCCAAGTATATAGTAAAAGATTTAATTTGTTCATTATAGCATAGTCAGGTTTGTTTCCAAAGATAGATTCGTCATATTGCTGTTTTTTAGTTTGACTTGGGAAGGTTATTTATAAATGTAGACGTTTACTTCACGAGACTGTAAAGAGTTTCTTATAAACTGGCTAACGAATGAGTATTTTTAGGTGTACAATGGAACGTGGACTTTATACGAAGGTGGTTATTTTTATGTTTCAAAAAATAGCAAAGGAATGTTTAGCAGGGTTTACTGTTGCGATTGTTGCTTTGCCGCTAGCAATTGCATTTGGTATTGCCGCAACGGGAACGTCTGAAGGAGCGCTAGTCGGATTGTATGGCGCGATTTTTGCTGGTTTGTTTGCGGCGTTGTTTGGCGGGACACCAGGACAAGTAACAGGTCCGACTGGGCCGATTACAGTTATTGCAACAGGCGTTATTGCAACTTACGGATTAGAAGCAAGTTTTATTGCATTTATGATGGCAGGATTATTTCAAATTTTATTTGGTGTATGTAAGCTAGGCTCTTACGTTCGCTATATTCCGTACTCTGTCGTTTCAGGGTTTATGAATGGGATTGCACTTATCATTATTTTAGGTGAAATGAAGCACGTGCAAAATAGTTTCCTACTCGTGTTATTAACGATTATTGTAATGATTGTTTCTGGAAGATGGATTAAGGCGATTCCATCAAGTCTAGTGGCATTAGTAGGTGTTACAGCACTATTGCCGTTATTTTCTTCTATGCTACAAGGACTTACGGTACACTTACCGGTTGTAGGAACTCTTTCTTTGAATAAGGTAATTGAAAAGATAGGTACAATTCCGGAGGCGATGCCAGCTCTTCACGTACCGGCTTTAAGCGGTCATGGGATGTTAGAACTTGTATTGCCAGCTCTAAGTATTGCTTTACTAGGATCAATTGACTCGTTATTAACGTCTGTCGTAATGGATAATGTGACAGGGACACGTCATAAAAGTAATAAAGAGCTAATCGGACAAGGTATTGGTAATATTGCGAGCGGTTTGTTCGGAGGATTAGCAGGAGCAGGGGCGACTGTTAGGTCTATTGTAAATATAAGAAGTGGCGGGAAAACGGCACTTTCAGCTTGTATGCATAGTATCATATTATTTATTTTCATTATGGGACTCGGTTCGGTGGTACAATATATCCCGCTTGCGGTATTATCAGGTATTTTAATTTTAACTGGTATAGGGATGTTTGATTGGGAAAGTATGAGGAGAGTGCACGTAGCCCCAAAGGGTGATGTTATTGTTATGTTCGTGACGATGTTTGTGACAGTGAAATTTGATTTAATGGTTGCTGTTGCGTTTGGTATTATTCTTTCTTTCATTATATATATGGTGAAATGTAAAGAGCGTAAAGCTTCTATTATAAAAGAAAAAGAAGCGACGTACACGATTCAGGGACCACTTTCTTTCCTATCAGTAGATCGTATTTTTACTTCTTTACAAGATGTGAAGTCACCGGTTGTTTTACGTATGAAAGATGTACGCTATATGGATGTATCAGGAGCTATGGCGTTACTAAACTTTGTTGAGCAGTCAGATAAAGTAGGAGCGAGCGTGACGCTTGAGCATGTACAGCCGAGTGTTGAAAAAACGATAATGATGATGGCGAATGATGAGCAAAAAGAGAAATTACAGTTTTTGAAAGCTGAGGCAATATAATAATAAGAACCTTCACACGAGTTGCGTTGTAGAGTGTGGGGGTTCTTATTATTTAGACATGTGTTGCTTATGTGGAGAATCCTTATGTCTGGATTTTATAAATCTGTTGAGCATCAATTAGATCATCTAGCTTCAAATTATATTCAGGATTTGAGAAATGGCTACCTTCACAAATTAATTGTGTACGGTTAACGAAAATATAAACTTAAGATGATTGAATAAGCCACATTTCGTCTGTTTTTTCGGATTTCTCAACTTCTTCTTGAAAAGGGAAATTTAAGAATTATTTCACTTAATTTAGCGTGTTGCAACAATCCTCTTACTGATAAGAGATACAGTATATTACAGGTTTATCTTGAATAAGTAAAAGTAGTAAATTTAAGGGAAAATAGGATAGGAATAATCTTATATTGTACATATTATATTTGGAAAGAGAGTATTCAATATATAAGAAATTTGGTATGATAACTAAATGAAATAGAGTGAAGTTTCTCTAGATTAAGCAAGAATACTGACTTGATATTTATTTAGATCATATTTGAAAGAAAAGAGATAGAAGATGAATAAAAAGTTTGTAAAAGGCGCTGCAATTTTAACCATTACAACGTTCCTATCGAAAGTGGTGGGGAGTTTTTTTCAAATTCCATTGCAAAATATAGCGGGAGATGAAGTACTTGGGATTTTTCGCCTCGTTTTTCCTGTATATATGATAGCCTTAACTTTATCAGTAGCGGGGGTTCCGCTAGCAATATCCCAGCTAATTGCTGAACTTCATGAAAAAAATGATTGGGACGGAATTGCTAAATTGTTTACGTCCGCATCTATTATCGGTGTTATATGTGGGATATTCGGATTTTTAATTATTATCATTGGATCGAGTAGCATTGCAAATATGCTTGGTGGACAAGAGACGAGGCTACCATTAATTGTTACTTCATTTGCCTTGTTAATCGCACCATACATGGCAGTGTATCGTGGATATTTCCAAGGATTTGGAGATATGATACCTACGGGCGTATCACAAGTAATTGAGCAGTTGATTCGCGTGTTCTTTATGCTAACGATTGCTTATGTATTTGTATATTGGAATAAAAGTAGTGATATCATAACAGGTGGAGCGATGATTGGTTCTTGCTTTGGCGTTATTACGTCACTTATATATTTACGAGTAAAATATGTGAGAAGCACGTATCGTTATAAGAGTAAAACGTATTCGTTACAAGACTTTAAGAAAAACGCGAAAAAAATACTCCGTGTTTCAATTCCCATTGCCATTGGAGCGTTATCTATGCCGGTTTTAAATTTAGTTGATTCCATAACAATTCCACATGTACTACATGAATCTTCTGCAACTATTCAAGAGCAATTCGGTATATATAGCCGTGGTTTTGCATTTACGCAAATAATTGTTGTACTTGCAAGCGCAATGGTATTTCCATTAATTCCATTATTAACAGCTGCTTTAACAAAAAAAGATATAGCTCTGGCTAAATTGACAGTAAAGCGCACAAATGAGTTTGCGCATGTTTTAACAATGCCGCTAACGATATGGCTTATGGCGCTCGCAGTACCGCTTAATGTTGGATTATTTACAGACACAAAAGGAAGTGGCATGCTAGCCATTTTAATTGGTAGTTCGTATTTCACATCACTTACGGTATTATCAATAGGAATTTTGCAAGGGATTAAGCGTTCAATGCAAGCGGCATGGATTATCATTGGTGCGAGTTTCGTAAAAATTATTTTAAATATAACGCTAGTAAAACAAGTTGGTATAAATGGAGCAGCGTATAGTACTCTAATCATATATATACTGATTTGTATTGCGAATTACATTTATATTAGAAAAGACCTTTCCTATCCAATACATATAGAGAAATTTATAGCGGTGATTGTAGTATCTAGTATTTTAGGGGCAGCATTATACTTTGTGTCTACACTTATCAATGTGACAGATTCTAGACTTTTTGCAATGATATATAGTGCTGTAGCGCTAGGGATAGCTTCCTTGTTATATGGCGTATGTGCGTTGAAATTAAACTGGATATCGAAAGAACAAATTCCGTTTTTACGTAAATAAATTCGATTATTATAGAAAATGAACAGCATTATAAATAAGTATGGTTTGTTATATGTTTTTAAAAGAATTCAATTTGAAGTTATCAAACCTTTCTCGGTAAGGAATTAATAGCAATTTGTTTAATTACAAAAAGAGTTGATTGTGAAACGTTGGAGGAGGCTAAGAGTGCGGTTAGTTTTATCAGGATATTATGGTTTTTATAATGTTGGGGACGAAGCAATTTTACAATCAATTATTAAAGCGCTGCATGAAGAGGATCCTACTCTTGAGCTTGTTGTACTTTCTAATGACCCCGACTATACAAGGGAAATGTACGGTGTAGAGGCGGTAAATCGTTGGGATATAAGAGCGATTTACCGAGAAATAAAGAAAAGTAATGGTTTAATTAGTGGAGGCGGTAGCCTCTTGCAAGATAAGACGAGTATAAGAAGTATTCTATATTATACAGGTATTATGCGGTTGGCTCTTTTGTTGAAAAAGCCGTATTATATTTATGCCCAAGGAATCGGGCCTATTACGAAGAAGCGAAATCGTTTATTGGTGAAATGGCATATATCAAAGTCTGAATATATATCAGTGCGTGATGAAGACTCTTTTTTGTACTTAAAAGAAATTGGTATTAAGAAAGACATCGAACTTGTTCCAGATCCAGTATTAGCTTGTATACCAGAAAAAAAGAAGACCAATTGGCTGCAAGAACATTCTTTACAAGGGAAAGTTGTTGCGGTTAGTGTACGGTACTGGGATGCAAAAGAAAATTATATGAAGAAGTTAGCAGGCACGCTAAAAAGACTTAAGCAAGAGGGATATCATATTTTATTTGTACCGATGCATGGTCCATTTGATCAAAATGCATCAAGGGAAATCATTAATTTGATGGGAGAAGAAGCACACATGCTCCCTTATAAAATGGATATTCATGAAAAAATCTCTATTTTATCAGAATGCTCCTTGCTAATCGGAATGAGACTCCATGCTCTTATATTAGCGGCAGTTGCTAATACTCCTATGATTGGCATTTCATATGATCCAAAGATCGATTCGTTTGTACAACAAGTAAACCAACCAAGTATTGGGAGTGTAGATGGAGGTTGGACGCCAGGGACACTATATAGCATGGCAATCAACCAAATAGAACAAAAAGAAGATATGCAAGAAACTTTAGGGAAAAGGGTAGAGGAATTACGAGAACAAATTTCAAGAGCATCCAAACATATTATTAGTGACTTACATGCAAAAGAGTCTATAAAAAGAGGGATGTAATCTTAGTTTTAGAGAGGTAGAGGGAAATTTCCTAGCTCTTTCTCCTTTTTGTAGTTGAAGGTAGTGATAAAAAAAGAGAAGGTACAAGTGAAATAATAACAATGTCGAAACCCATAATAGTTTAATTTATTATTTCCCACAAATAGCGGAATAAATAAGAAGAAGCCTCTTGTAAATTGTTTACAAGAGGCTTCTTTTATTGTTTAAACTTAAACATATCACCACTCAAATTCGAATCACTATACACAAACAATACCATGTTAATATTGTTGTCTTTAATGTATTGATATACATCCTTTTCGTGATAGTGACGGAGGTCGAGGATGGATGTGTGTTTGAAGCTTTGTGCTAAGTGAGGCACGATTGCATTTGCGAATGAGTCTTTTAGGACTAAAGCTCGTACATCATTTGGTGCATTGTTATTTTCGATAACGATTTCTGGATAGTCGTTTGTGTAATAGCCTGCATATGATGTTGTATCATTCTGTTTTTCTACGCCATATAGTTCATCTAGTGTGCGATATACAGTGCCATTTACATCTTTTGCGGCTACGCTCGTAAAGTTGAAACCGTCTTTCGGTGTGTAGTAGCATAGTTTTTCTCCAGTCGCATCGATTAGTTGGTATAGCTGGTTATTAAAGCTTCCGACTAGATGTTTATTAGGAGCGCACGTACGAGTGTAATCTTCTTTTTTTATTTCTTTTCCTTTATATATAGAAGATTGTTGCGCGATTGTGTTCATTATATATTGATAGCCTAAGAAGGCACCATCCATATTCCAGTGATGGTCTGTTTTGAAGTACATACTTTGTATTTCTTCATTTGTATAGTTTTTCTTAAAATGTTCCATGAGTTTAATTGGCTTTACGTCCGCTGGAAGTTTATTTAGAAAATAATTTAAATTTTCCTGTGCATATGTATGAATATGAGAAGGTAATTTAAATGATAATGCATTCGTTTTGGACGGTGGTAAGGCAAAGTAAAACTCAATGTTTTGTTCTTTTAAAAACTGAGATAAGTCTTTTACAGCTGGCATAGCTTGGTCAATCTCATTATATTTTGTAGTCCAAGCTGGGTTTTTTAGAAGCCATTTATCATCAGTTAGAATAATATCGTTAATGAGGGACTTGCCCATTTTAATTTGGGTAAGTGTATAGTTTTTTATGAGATCATCTCTTCCGATTAATTGATCGTTTGTATATGTCTCAAAGTCTTTAAAGAAACTACCATTTGCGAGAGCTTCTTTTGTAAGAGCTGGTTTTTGAGCGAGCGGACGATTTTCAACGGGCGAAACTGCTCGGTCAGTTTTGAGAAGCGATAATATGCCAAATGAAAAGATAATGGTGAGAAAACCGATAAATAGGACGATGTTCCCCAATTTTTTCATAATAACTTTTCCTTCCTACATAAGTTAAAACCTGAAGTAAATAAATGGATTATACGTCGAATTAATTAAATACATAATCGAAACCATAAATAATGTTAGCAATAATATAGGACGTACAACTTGCATCGTGAATATATACGTTTTGGGTGCAAGTTCTAATATGTTTTTAACACGTTTCAAAATTGGTGTCGCTGCGATAAAGGCAATGATAAATATGACAATGTATTCATGTATATATAGCATTGTGTTGTCATCGATGAAAGATTGCCTCTCTATGCCAAACATCGCTTTTAAATATTGGAACGAGTAGGCGAAGTTATCAGCTCGGAAGAAGACCCAACCGATCATAATGATGATTAGTACATATGCATGTTGCAGCGGCTTCCATAGCTTATTTAATATTTTCTCAAAACCAGCTTTTTCAATGGAAATAATAAAGCCGTAATATAATCCCCAAGCGATAAATGTCCAGCTTGCCCCGTGCCATAAACCGGTTAATCCCCATACGATGAAGAGGTTACGGTAATTTGCTAGTTTTGAAACACGGTTTCCGCCGAGCGGAATGTATATATAGTCGCGGAACCAAGAGCCTAGTGTAATATGCCATCTTCTCCAAAATTCTGAAATGGATTTCGAGATGTACGGAGAATTGAAGTTTTTTGGGAAATCAAATCCGAACATTTTCCCAATTCCAATTGCCATATCAGAGTATCCTGAGAAATCGAAATAAATTTGAAGCGTATAGGCGATAATACCGATCCAAGCCGTTCCAACGCTCATTTCAGATGGCGGTAAGGCGAATATTTTATCTGCGACAAATCCAACTTGGTTGGCGATTAACATTTTTTTTGCTAGTCCTAAGACGAAAATTTGAATACCTTCTGTAAATCGTTCAAAAGAATGGATGCGCGTTTTAATTTGCTCAGCAACGATATTGTAACGAACGATTGGTCCGGCAATAAGCTGCGGGAAAATTGATATATATAACGCTAAGTTAAGTGGATTCTTTTGAACATCTCCATCTTTACGGTATATATCGATGACGTATGACATCGCTTGGAACGTATAGAATGAAATTCCAATTGGTAGTGGAATAGGTTCCACATGAATAGATAAGTGTAATGTTTGATTTAAAATGTCTGTGAAAAATGAAATATATTTAAAATAAGAAAGTAATAAAATATTCCCGACCACAGCCATAATTAAAAATGTGACTTTCATATTTTTTCGTTTATCATAATGATGCACGAGTAGGCCGAAGCAGTAGTTTAATACAATAGAAAAGAGCATTAAGAGAACGAATCGTGGTTCTCCCCATGCATAGAAAATTAAACTAAATGCAAGTAATACGAAATTACGTAGCTCGGCACGCACTATAAAATAGAAAAATAATACGAGAGGTAAAAAGATAAATAAGAAAACAGAACTACTAAATACCAAAGGACTCTCCTCACTTTTTTCAAAATACATTTCGTGCAAAAAACCGACATATCTATTATATATTTTTTTATCCCGCAGTAACGGGCAGTAAGACTCCCATCTTAAAATTTGGTGAATGCGAGGAAGTTAGGTGGGAGATAACTGCCCGTAACTGCCCGATTGGTGTGGGCTAATAATCAGTGGGGGGATGGACAAAACACCCCCACTGATTAAAGTTTCACTTTATATAATAGCGCCTTTAATATTTTAGCATGTTAATAATTCGATTGAAATAATTATCCTATATAATAGAAGAAAAGGGGAGCGGAATCCTTTTGACACTCACTATTTGGATAAGATAAGATGAATAAGGTGTGATTTGTTTGGAAGGGAAGAGATGGTATGTTATTTAACTCATTTGAGTTTATTTTTTTATTTTTACCGATAGCATTTCTTTTATATTTTCTATTAAATAAATTTGGACATGCTACATTAGCGAAAGCTTGGCTCGTTGCGGCCTCTTTATTTTTCTATAGTTATTGGAATGTGAAATATTTACCGCTTATGTTAGTGTCGCTCATTGTGAACTACTTTATCGGAATGAGGCTCGTAAAACATAAGAGTAAATTTCTTTTAACAGTAGGATTAATATTTAATATTGGGATGCTTAGTTATTTCAAGTATTATGATTTTTTCTTACAAAATGTTAATGCATTAATTGGAACTCATTTTACATTATTATCATTAACGTTACCGCTCGCGATTAGTTTCTATACGTTTCAAAAGATCGCATTTTTAGTAGATACGTATCGCGGGGAAACGAAGGCATGTCATTTTCTTGATTACGCATTGTTTGTAACGTTTTTCCCGCAGCTTATTGCAGGGCCGATTGTGCATCATGCGCAAATTATGCCGCAGTTTGCGGATAGTAGTAAAAAGCGCTGGCAATCGAAGTATATCGTTCTTGGTATATTCGTATTTGCAGTTGGTATTTTCAAAAAGGTAGGTATTGCAGATGTATTATCACCCCTTGTACATGAAGGGTTTGATGTGCAGCAATCATTAACATTTGTCGAAGCGTGGCTTTCGTCGTTAGCGTTTACGTTCCAATTGTATTTTGATTTTAGTGGATATAGTGATATGGCAATTGGAATCGCTTTAATGTTTAATATTAAATTACCTCAAAACTTTAATTCACCGTATAAAGCAGTGAATATACAAGATTTTTGGCATCGTTGGCATATGACGCTTAGCCAGTTTTTAACGAAGTACGTATACATTTCTCTAGGAGGAAATCGAAAAGGAATTACGCGTACATACGTAAATATTATGATTGTATTTTTAATAAGTGGACTTTGGCATGGAGCTGGTTGGACATTTGTTTTTTGGGGATTCTTGCACGGCGCGGCTTCTGTTATTCATCGCTTATGGAGTAAAGCAGGAGGCCGCATGCCAGCCTTTGCTGGTTGGCTCGTTACGTTTTTCTTCATTAATATAACGTGGGTATTCTTTAGGGCAACATCGATGCATGATGCGGTGAAAGTGTTAAAAGGAATGTTCGGACTAAATGGAATCGAATTAGCAAATAGTGTATTCCCGGCATTTATAATAGAGAAGCTGCAATTTTTAAAAGAGTACGGTGTTTCATTTACAGAAGGGTACCATGTCTCTTTATTAGATCCGAAAATGGTAGCGTATATTTTCGGAGCGTTATGTATTAGTTTCTTCTTAAAAAATTCAATTCAGTTAAAAGACTCATTCCGTCCGAATGTATGGACTGCTTTATTTACTGCAGTATTGCTCGTATATAGCGTGTTACATTTAACGAGTATTAGTGAGTTTTTATACTTTAATTTCTAGGTGGAGAATATGAAAAACAAACATTGGCTTATTGTCGTTTTTGTATGTGTTTTTGTTCCTCTGGCAGGTGTCGGGATATTTAATAGCTATATAGATTCTCTTTGGTTATTCCCGCATAAAAATAAGTGGAATGATGTTCAGTACGGGTTTAACGAGAGACAGCAGAAAACAAATTATATAACATACCGTCCGTTTACATATGATGGAGTTATACTTGGAAGTAGTAGAACGACTTTTATTAACGAGAATGACTTCACCGGGTTAAACGCATTTAATTATGCGGTCAGCAGTACAGATCCGCGTGAGTATGATGCATATATTGAATATGCAAAAGAACAAAAAGGTAGTGAATTATCGTCAATTGTACTCGGTTTAGATTTTCTTGGAACGAACAAAAATAGAGAAATCGGCTTTGATAAACCGGAAGTGTATATTAATCAGGCACAAAGTTTATTGTACCCGATTAAATCGTATGTGAGTATGGACGGGATTACTTATTCAAAGAATACAATTGAAAACTCTATCCATCATAATACGGCTATTGATCGGTATAACCGAGAGAATATAAAATCGATGCGCGACTATACGAAAGAAGAACGCGATGCACAAGTAGCGTCGCAAGTCGATAAGTTTAGTAGAGAGATTTACGGCGGGAATTATGAGTATCAAAATATGAAAGAAATATTAGGAACAGTAAAGGCTCATAATCCGAACACGAAGTTTTATATTTTTACAACGCCTGTTTCAGAGCCTCTGTTCCGTACGATGATTCAATCAGGGCGATGGGAAGATTATAAAAGATGGCTTTATGACGCTGTAGATGTATTTGGAGAAGTTCATCATTTCATGTATCTAAATTCCGTTACAACGAATTTAGATAACTATATGGATGGGCATCATTTCAGACCGGAAGTTGGAAAGTTGATTGCGCATAAAGTTGTGAATGAAGAGGATAGTAATGTCCCGAAAGATTTCGGTATTGTGATTACGAAGGATAATATTGATGAGGTGTTGGAGCAGATTCATGCATCTTTTCAATAGGGGAAGCTTGAAAGGCTAGATCATATGTGATCTGGTCTTTTTTTATAGATTGCTGCTTTATCAAACTTTGTCGGTAAATCGATATCTTCTGTAGAATTGTTAATATAATTTCATGTATTACGTTCAAAAGAAGAAGCAGCATCCAAATGGATGCTGCTTCTTTTATTCCGCCTCTAAATCAACAATTAAGTAAGCGAGTATAACGACGAAGAAAATACTAACGGACGGCGCTGTTAATACGTGGCCGGACATAAAGCCGATTCCAAGCGATAGTACAATGGCGCTAGCTAATAGCATATATTTCACAGTTAATATTTTCTTGAAGTTTGTTATGATGCGAATGAATAATTTAATACCGAAGTATAGAAGCGGTATTAAGTAAATAAGGAAACCGACGATTCCGAATGCAAAGAATAGATCGTGGAAGTCCATTTCGATTAATTTAATTTTAACCGTATAGTTACCAGCATAGCCCATTCCGAATAATTTTTGTGATAGTGGTGCGTCTTTATAGTATTGTTTGTATACTTTTAAAAACTTATCGCGATCACTGTAAATTAAACTTTTGACCTCAGAGTCTGTTAGTTCACCTTTTGCGTGTCTTTTCTCTGCGTCTGGATCTTCTTTAATTACTTTTCCTTCTTTTCTATCCTTTTCTTCTTGTACTGATTTTTTGTATTCGTATATTTGCATGTGGATGCCCATATTTTTTGCGATAGGAGTATGCGGTGTAAGGGCAATTAAACCTCCTAGTACAATAGCGGCAACAACTGTATTTATGAGATATGTGAATCCTTTTCCTTCTTTTTTGCGATGAATCATATATTCAATGAATGAGAATAAAAGTGCTACGCCAAGCGTTAGAACAATTGCACCATACCCTACTTTCGTTCCGACCATAATACTTGCATACATGGCGAGTATTGTTGGAATCCAGTAATAGATTTTCGAGAAAGAAGTTGTTTTATGAATCGAATATAACACTACGATTGGGAACATAATTGCAAAAATAGAACTTAAATCATTTCCAGCAAAGAACCAACCTCTTGAACCGATCTTTGAGTGAGGATAGCTTGGGAAATCTGTACCCGTTTGCATTGCAACAATCAGTGTGATGCTTAAAATTAAAGTTGTATATAAGAAATATGTAATGATTTTATGAAACGTATATTCTTTATTTTTTAATTCTTTAAAGACGATAATATATCCAAACAGTAGCACAATTGGATATATGCTCTTTAAAATAAATTTCACTTCTTCGCCAAATGAAACTGGAGATTTAATCATCATATTATTTGCAAGACCAATTGCTAGTACGATCCCGAGTAGGCATAAATAGAGAATGTACTTTTTCGCCCCATGTTGTTTTCTATGAAGAAGTAGATAACCTAATGCAAGAAGCATAAAGGCGAAACGGACTACGATTCCAACTGTTGCGCTCATGTGTAATACATAGATTGAAAAAGACGTTAATAAATCTAAAATTGGTTGAAACACAATGAATAGCAATAGGAAATGCGGGAAGTAGTTATCCGTTTGTTTCAACTTATTAACCATATATTCCTCCATTTCTTCATTCCTTTAGTTCAATACCCAAGAGATGGGGATAAAAGCCTTATTTACATAATAAGGCGAATGAATTTCAATATTTATTTTTTTGCATCAAACTTAAGAATACACCATTTCATTGTAATGGTAAATAGATGAAAAGCATGGATAAACCGACTTTAATTTCTATATTTTTTAACGAAATTGTATGTTTTATACGGAGATATATACAAATTATGAGGTTATTAGACAGAAAATTAAGAAAAAAGAAGGATTTTTAATATGCTTTCTATAATTATATAAGTATAATCTTTATGTGAAAAGAGGGGTATATATAATGGAAGTAACAAGTAAAACAGAATCTGTTGTTGTGAAATATGAAGGGCGCGTAGCAACGGTTATGGTCAATCGCCCAGAGGTTTTAAATGCATTAGATGAACCAACGTTAAAAGAGTTATTACAAAAGTTGAAAGAAGTGGCGGAAAGTTCTGTTCACGTTGTTGTGTTATGCGGAAGTGGCCGTGGTTTTTCTGCGGGTGGAGATATTAAATCAATGCTTTCAAGTAATGATGAAAGTAAGTTTGAAGGCATCATGAATACAATTTCTGAAATCGTTGTGACGTTATATACGATGCCAAAGCTTGTTATTAGTGCAATTCATGGGCCAACTGCTGGACTTGGATTAAGTATTGCATTAACAGCTGATTATGTCATGGCAGATATATCATCAGTTATTGCGATGAACTTTATTGGAATCGCTTTAATTCCAGATGGTGGTGGCCATTTCTTCCTTCAAAAGCGCGTCGGTGAAAATATGACGAAGCAAATCATTTGGGAAGGGAAGAAATTATCAGCGACAGAAGCACTAGATATCGGTTTAATTGATGAAGTAATCGGTGAGGATTTCCAAACGGCTGTGAAGCAAAAAATTAATGAATGGTTACAAAAACCAATCAAGGCGATGATTCAGACGAAACAAATTTTATGTGAAGTAAATCGTTCTAATTTAGAACAAACGCTTCAGCTCGAAAAACGTGGTCAATATGCGATGAGACAAACAGCGGATCATAAAGAAGGTATTGCTGCTTTTCTAGAAAAACGTTTACCAGCATTTAAAGGGGAATAAAGTCAAACTTGAATCCGTGGGGTTTTGTTTATCATCCGCGGATTATTAGTTTTACTGCCCGTTAATTCGAGATAAAGTGAAGAAAGTGCTAACACATTTTAGTATAATTGTGTTAGCGCTTTTTTTAGGAGTAATAAATGAAGAAAATTATCGGTGTTATCGTTATTATTTTACTTACATATTATGCTTTGCATAGTACACCATCTCTTGCGGTACGGACTGCATTATTCTTTGAGGGACACCCAACTGTTGCTTTCTCTGGTGAAGTGAAGAAAGAACGGGATGTGAAAAAAGAGGCGATTCCTGATGAGTATCAAACCTTGTACGGCGATAAGAAAGAAGAACCAGAGCATTACTTCTTTCCGGTAGTAAGAGCGCACGGATCAGGAATTGATATGTTAAGTGCTTGTGTGAAAAAAGAGTGGTTTTTCTATAAAGCAGAGCTCGGGTGTTATTAAAAGTAGGAGGGTAAGTGATGTCAACTTATAACAGGTTAGTAAGAGATCGTGTCCCGGAGAAAATTTTAATGTCTGGAAAAACATATACAGCACAAAAATTAACAGGACAAGCTTACATACAAGCGTTAGCGAAAATTGGTACAGAAGAAATTCGTGAATTTGCTTCGATGAAAGAGCGTGAGCATGCGCTAGATTCACTTGCAGATGCACTTGAAGTTATTATTTCATTAGCACGTGCAGAAGGTGCAACAATTGAAGATGTAGAGCTTATTCGTAAGCAGAAAGAAGAAGAGCGAGGCGGGTTTACAAGAGGGATTTATTTGATGGACGTTTCGGAAGAGTAGTTTTATCCCGCTATTTGTGGGCAGTAAGACCCCCACCTCAAAATTCGGCGAATGCGAGGGAGTTAGGTGGGAGCCCTGCTGCCCGTAAACGCCCGATTGGTGAAGGCTAATAATAAGTGGGGGATGGACAAAACCCCCACTGATTAAAGTTTCACTTTATAGAAAAAGCACAGCGTTAATGCTGTGCTTTTTTTGTCATTAAGATTATGGTAAAGTGAATTTTATTACAATTTAGAAAATTAAACTATATTAGTAGAGGTTTTATAGTAAATTTTGTATACTGAATAGTAGAGAGAATGAGGAGGAAAACGACAATGGCACATCATGCAAAAGAAACGATGGAATTAATTAAAGAGCTTGTCTCTATTCCAAGTCCATCTGGAAACACGGCGAAAATTATTAATTTTATTGAAAACTATGTAAGTGAGTGGAATGTAGAGACGAAGCGTAATAATAAAGGTGCTCTTATTTTAACGGTTAAAGGGAAGAACGATGAGCAGCATCGTTTATTAACTGGACACGTTGATACGTTAGGTGCGATGGTGAAAGAAATTAAGCCTGACGGTCGTCTTCGTCTATCTATGATTGGTGGATTTCGCTGGAACTCTGTAGAAGGGGAATATTGCGAAATTGAAACGTCAAGTGGTAAGAAGTATACAGGTACAATTTTAATGCATCAAACTTCTGTCCATGTGTACAAAGATGCAGGAGAAGCGAAGCGCGATGAGAAAAATATTGAAGTTCGTATCGATGAGCGTGTGTTTTCAGCAGATGAAGTACGTGGGTTAGGAATTGAAGTAGGAGACTTCGTTTCATTTGATCCACGCGTTCAAATTACAAAGAGTGGATACATAAAATCACGTCATTTAGACGATAAAGTAAGTGTAGCAATTCTATTGAAATTAATTAAAAGATTGCAAGATGAAAAGGTAACATTACCATATACAACACATTTCTTAATTTCTAATAATGAAGAAATTGGGTACGGTGGAAACTCAAATATTCCAGAAGAAACGGTAGAATATTTAGCAGTTGATATGGGAGCGTTAGGTGATGGGCAAGCATCTGATGAATATACAGTATCCATCTGTGCGAAAGACTCTAGTGGTCCATACCATTACGCTTTACGTAAACATTTAGTTGAACTGGCGAAAGCGAACGCTATTGAATATAAAGTGGATATTTATCCATATTACGGATCAGATGCATCAGCTGCGATTCGCGCTGGATTTGATGTGAAACATGCATTAATTGGAGCTGGTATTGACTCTTCTCATGCATTTGAACGTACGCATGAAAGCTCGATTGCCCATACAGAAGCACTTGTTTATGCATATGTGTTATCAGAAATGATAGTAGAATAGTGAGAGGGTGGTTGATTCTATGAATCAGCCACTTTTTTGTGTATAAAAGCTACTTTAATTGTATTTTATTTTACAATATTAAGAAAGTAGGTTTACTACAGAATTCTAGTATTATAAAATGATAGAGGCGCACTAATTTTTTTTGTTCATTTTTGCCATAATTTATATATTAAGATTTAGCGTTTTTGAACGTTGATTTTCGAGAGGAGTATTATTATTTATGAAGTATCGTGCAGTCGCGGCAGGTATTTTAGCCGCAAGTTTATTATCGTCTCCAGTTAGTAGTTTCGCAGCAGCGAAGAAGTTTTCGGATGTTCCTACATGGGCGCAAGAATCAGTTGATTATTTAGTAGGGAAAAATGCGCTTGATGGAAAACCAGATGGAACATTCGCTCCATTTGAAGCAGTAGACAGAGGATCAGCTGCAAAGTTATTGGCGACCGTTCTTGGTTTACAAATTGATCCAAAAGCGAAACCATCTTTTAAAGATTCACAAAATCATTGGGCAGCACCATATATTGCTGCAGTAGAAAAAGCAGGTGTAGTTAGTGGAGATGGTACTGGGAATTTCAAGCCATCAAGCCAAATTAACCGTGCATCTATGGCGGCTATGCTTGTACAAGCATATTCATTAGATAAGAAAATTATTGGAGAACTTCCAACACAATTTAAAGATTTGGAAAAGCATTGGGGTAAGGAAAAAGCTAATATTTTAGTAGCTTTAGAGATTTCAATGGGTACAGGAAATGGCTGGAATCCTGATGGTACTGTAAGCCGTGCTGAAGCAGCTCAGTTTATCGCAATGGCAGATAAAAATAAAACAAATACATCGAAAAGAATGTATATGAATAGAAACTTTATTACATATCATCAAGCATCATTATCATCTGGTATTACTGACACTCAACATCAACCACAAATGATTGAAGTGAAAGAGCAAAGAACGGATGGCTGGATGAAGATTGCAACAAGTAAAGGTGACAAGTGGACACCTTTAACAGAGAAAACAGATGTGATTAATGAAGGATTTACTGCATACGAACAAGCTTCACATGGGTCTAAAGTGCTAGGTACATATAATGCACAAAAAGTAACTGTTATTGAAGAAAATGGTAGCTGGATTCGTATTCGCATGGGCGCTGGCTTCCAATGGGTTGATAAAAATCAATTAAATCCAGTGAAGCAAGAGAATTTCTTAGAAGGAAAAGCAATTATTATTGATCCGGGGCATGGTGGGGTTGATCCTGGACATGGTGGTGTAAACATGGATGAAAGTGCTATTGTACTAGATACATCTTTACGCGTGCAAAAATTATTTGAACAAAAGACTCCATTCACTGTTTTATTAACACGTAACAATGATACAAGACCCGGAAATACTGCTAGTGATTCTTTAAAGAAACGTGTAGAATTTGCGCAAGAAAATAACGGTGATATTTTCGTAAGTATCCATGCAAATGGCTACAATAACCAAGTAGAAGGAACGGAAACATACTACTATAGATCAGCACCAAATCCAAACTCAGAAGAAAGCCGTGTACTAGCAGAAAAAGTACAAAAACGTCTAGTGAACGCACTTCAATCAAATGATAGAGGTGTAAAAACAGATGACTTCTATGTAGTTAAATATAATACAATGCCTGCTATTTTAACTGAATTAGGTTTCATCGATGCGAAAGGCGAAGGTGAAAAACTATCTTCAGAAAAATGGAGACAACGCGCAGCAGAAGCAATTTATGCTGGCATTCTAGATTACTATGAATGGCAAGGTAAAGACGTATCTTCTTACCGTTAATAATAGAGATAACTTTAGAATGTAAATATGAAAGAGATTGCCGAGAGGCAGTCTCTTTTAATTTATCAGTTCCTGACAGAAGACTCCCACCTCAAGGAATGGATAGGACATGGTTCGATGAGTAGGTGAGAGATGAATGGCGGTTAGGCAGAATCCTAAAGGTTCTTCTTGTTAAAGATTTGCTACGAGGTAACAGAATAAGTTTGTCAAGAAGGTAAATGGGGTAGTTCAATAAATGAATTATAAAGGTTTCTCTTTATTTCGGGCATGTGATATCATTTAATTTTACGCAAAAAGGTATTCGAGTAATTGTGATCATAACAATTTTAAACGATAAAGGATGATAATAGATTGAGTAATTATAGTAAAACACCTGCATGTATATATACGTATGCATTTCGTGAGGATGAGCGTTCTTTATGCTACTTGGAAATGCGTTCATTGTTCGGAATGGAGTCTCACGTTAACATTTTGAAAAGTGATGTCAAAATTGATCCAAGCAGAAGTCCGTTTATTAAAGAGCGAGTTGAAGTTATGTATGAAGGAGACGACTTAGAAAGTATCTTGAAACAAGTGGAACAAATTGACTTGGCGGGAGCGACGTTCAAAGTCATCTTCGTTAAAATTAATGACCTTGTTGGAGAGAATAAAATTGAATATGGAGAAAGACGTCTTATTGAGCGAGACCTCGGCATGCATATTGAAGGAGAAGCAGACGTTCGTAATCCAGAGCGTGCATTCGGGATTGTTCCTCTTGGAGGACGTTGGTACTTCGGACACTATGTAGAAAGTGATCCGGTTTGGTATCAGCACATAAAAAAACCGCATAGCTATTCGACATCACTGAGCACACGTGTTGCTAGAGCTGTCGCAAATATCGCTGTACCAAATCCAGAGGGAGTACGAGCAATTGATCCGTGCTGCGGCATTGGAACAGTAGTAGTAGAAGCACTTTCTATGGGGATTAACATCGTCGGTAGAGATATAAATCCACTTGTGGTTCTTGGAACGAGAAAAAACATCGCACATTTCGGGTTTGAAGGAACAGTAACAAAAGGCCCAATTGAAGAACTTACTGAGAACTACGACGTCGCAATTATCGATATGCCGTACGATCTATTTACGCACGCAACACCAGAAGATCAACTCTCAATTCTCTCAAGTGCGCGCCGCATTGCAAAAAAAGTAGTCGTTGTAACGATGGAAACAATGGACGACATGATTCATGAAGCCGGATTCGAAATTACAGATCGTGGCGTCGCAAAAAAAGGAACATTCTCTAGACAAATTCTTGTTTGTGAATAGGAAATGAAGGTCACCCGCTTGGGTGACCTTTTTTGATTTGTGGTTTGCATCACTATGTGTACAATTTTATGGTGTGGAATGGATTGGTAGATTCAGCTTTGACTATTCATTTAGTTGGTTGAATAGGGGGCTGGTTTGTTGTGATTTGTCGGTAAGTCGATATATTTGAAAAATCGTTGATATATTAAGAGAATCGGTCAATATCATTTTGTTAGTGAATTACTTTTCTTTGATTTTCTCTTGATGCTCGGTTAGTAAATTGCGCAAGACGTGTCCGCGGTAGCTTTCTAGCTTCCGTCCTTCCAAATAACGAACACCTAATTTTTTAAGCTCAGCTACGTACCAGCCCTTTGTTCCGTAATACATGAGACCACTTCCTTTTTTTCTTTTGAACAGTATATGTGCCGGGGCGGGAGAATTTTCTTTTTTTATTCATGAAATTTGCGAAAGTGAACATTGAATATTCAGTCTACTTGTATTATGATTAACTTATTATCGGATGACAGTGATTAGCCTCTCTGTAAGCCCGAATGCTTTTTTGAAAATGAATAGAGGAACAACACTTCTTTCCACTTGAACTTCCTTAGCAGGAGGACGAGCCATAAGGATAGGGGCAGTAAAATTCAATGCAGTTGTATGCGTTGTTTTTCTGGCTCTTTTTATTTTTTTATTTAAAGTAGGAGGGGATTTTAAGAAAGCGTTATCAATGAAATATGGTGTACGTTCACGCTAATGGAGGGGCTGGTGAATTGTTTGGCTAAAGAGAAAAAGGAGTTACAGAAGGATTTAAAAACTCGGCATATAACAATGATTTCGATTGGCGGGGTTATCGGGGGCGGTTTGTTTGTAGGAAGTGGAACGATTATTCAATCGACGGGTCCAGCAGCGATTTTGTCCTATATTATCGGCGCTTTAATGGTTGTGCTCGTGATGCGGATGTTAGGAGAGATGGCAGCAGAAAATCCTGATAGCGGTTCTTTCGCAACGTATGCGAACAAAGCAATTGGGCCGTGGGCAGGGTATACGATTGGTTGGTTATATTGGTTTAACTGGGTCATTATTATCGCAATCGAAGCGGTGCTTTTAGGCGTGATGATTAACAATTGGTTCCCTTCGGTTCCAGCATGGCTGGCGAGTTTATGTATGGTCCTTTTAATGACGATGACGAATGTATATTCAGTAAAATTGTACGGTGAGTTTGAATATTGGTTAGCATTTATTAAAGTTATTGCGATTGTTGCGTTTTTAATTTTAGGAATTTCTATGTTTTTTGGACTTGTTCCAGGGGTGGAGAGACCGAGTCTTGCTATTATTACGGAACACGGTGGGTTCTTCCCGAATGGAATTGTCCCTGTCTTACTGAGCGTTGTGTTTATTTCTTTCTCTTTATCGGGAAGCGAAGTAGCCGCTATTGCAGCCGGGGAATCGGAAGATCCAGAGAAGAATGTTATAAGAGCTATTAATAGTGTAGTATGGCGACTTATGCTTTTCTTCGTAGGGTCGGTAACAATTTTAGTTATGTTTATTCCGTGGACGGATAAGGAGTTATTAAAACTTCCGTATGCAAGTTTATTTAATATGGCAGGAGTACCTGCAGCCGCAGAAATTATGAATGGTGTTGTATTTCTATCGCTACTTTCCGTTATGAATTCAGGTATATATACGAGTTCGCGTATGCTATTTTCACTTGCTAAAAAAGGTGATGCTCCGGCTAGTTTCTCACGGTTAAATAGTAGAGGGACACCGGTTGTAGCGATATATGCAAGCATCGTATTTGCATTTATTTGCGCGATGTTGAAATTTATATCTCCTGATAAACTGTTCGCATTTTTAGCGAATAGTTCAGGCGGGGTAACGATGCTGATGTATATGTTCGTTGCCGTTTCACATGTCAGGTTAAGACGAGAAAGGGAAAGAGAAGGGGCTGGAAAGCTGAAAGTGAAAATGTGGTTATTCCCTTATCTCACATATGCAACGCTTTTAATGATTATTACGATATTTGTTTCACAAGCATTTATAGCCGATATGCGTATGCAGTTTTACATGACGTTACTAGCTACGGCCCTAGTAATAATAAGTTATTTTCTAAGAGTTAGAAAGTTCGATAAGCAAAAGTTGAATAATTTTACGATTATAAAAGATTCGGAAGTTAGCATAGAGAAAGAATAAGAAAAGGGGTATGTTCCATGTTGAAAGAGAAGAAGGATATTACAACTACAAAATCTAGCATATTACATGAAAGAAGAAAAAATGCGGTGCCAGAAGGGCCTTACAATATTACAGAGTTGTATGTGCAATCAGCAAAGGGCGCGATTATTACAGATGTGGATGGCAATGAGTTAATCGACTTTGCGGGCGGAATTGGTATGCAAAACGTCGGGCATTGTCATCCAAAAGTAGTAAAGGCGATTCAAGATCAAGTGGAATCTTCTATTCATAGTTGTTTTCACGTAGCGCCGTATGAAAGTTATATTGCATTAGCTGAAAGACTGAATGAGTTAACACCAGGAGATTTTAAGAAAAAAACGATGTTTGCGAATAGCGGTGCTGAAGCAGTAGAAAATGCGGTGAAGATTGCTAGAAAAGCAATGGGAAGAAGCGCGATTGTTTCGTTTGAGCGTGCATATCACGGGCGTACACTTTTGACGATGTCACTGACAAGTAAAGTGAAACCGTACAAGCATGGATTTGGACCGTTTGCATCAGAAGTATACAAATTACCATATCCGTACTATTACCGCGCTGAAGAAGGACTGACGCCAGAAGAAGTAGACGCGCAAATTTTAGCGTATTTCGAACGCTTTATGTTAGAGGAAGTAGCAAGTGATAATATCGCTGCAATTATTTTGGAGCCACTTCAAGGAGAAGGCGGGTTTATCGTTCCGACGACTACGTTCATGCGAGGTGTCCGAAATATTTGTGATAAGTATGGAATCATTATGATTGCGGATGAAATTCAAACTGGTTTTGCTCGTACGGGAAGCTTATTTGCAATGGATCATTTCGGCGTAGCTCCTGATTTAATGACATTTTCAAAATCTATCGCTGCTGGAATGCCGCTTAGCGCAATAACAGGAAGAGCGGATTTGATGGATGCACCCGGGCCAGGTCAATTAGGCGGTACTTTTTCAGGGAGCCCGTCTGCTTGCGTGGCTGCATTAGCTGTTTTAGATGTAATAGAAGAAGAGAATTTAGTAAAGCGTGCTGTAGAAATTGGTGCACGCATGATGGAAGTGTTTAATAGCTGGAAAGATAAATACGAACTAATTGGTGATGTCAGGGGCCTTGGCGCTATGACTGCAATCGAGCTTGTGAAGGATAAAGAGACGAAAGAGCCAGCAGCAGAAGAGGTTAAAGCGATTATGAAGGAAACGCATAGTAAAGGGGTCATTACGATAAGCGCTGGTATTTATAGTAATGTACTTCGCTTCTTGCCGCCTCTCGTTATAACAGATGAACAGCTTGAAGAAGGGCTTACTATTTTAGAAGCTGCTATTGCGAAACTATCAAAATAAAAATGGTGGGGGCAGGGGAATGAGGTTTTTCAATTATATAAACGGTGAGTGGAGAGAACCTTCTACGAATGCATACGTTAAAAATTATAATCCGCATAACGGGGAAGTGCTAGATGAATTCCCGTTTAGTTCAGTAGAAGATACACGAGTAGCAATCGCATCAGCGAAAGAAGCGTTTCATAAATGGCAAAAGTTATCGTTTCAAGAAAGAGCAAGTTATTTATGGAAAGCGGCAGCTATTTTAAAAGAAAAGGTAAATGAAATTGGTCTAGATGTAACAAGCGAAGAAGGAAAGACGATTGCGGAAGGAATAGGAGAGACGAAGCGAGCGATTAGCATTCTTGAATATTATGCCGGGGAAGCAAATCAGCCGATCGGAGAGCTCATCCCGTCTGCTAATGAAAGTACAATGCTTTACAGTAAACGTGTAGCAGTAGGACCAGTTGGATTAATTACGCCATGGAACTTTCCAATTGCGATTCCAGCGTGGAAAATGGTGCCGGCACTAATTTACGGAAATACAATTGTCATTAAGCCGGCTGAAGTTACGCCAAAATCTGTGTACCATCTTGTAAATGCTTTTCATGAGGCTGGCATTCCAGCAGGTGTTATAAATTGTGTGTTCGGCAAAGGCTCTGAAGTTGGAGCTGAATTAACGGGAAATCCGGATATAAAAGCGGTATCCTTTACTGGTTCTAATCACGTTGGAAATATTATTCAGAAAGCAGCGATTGAAACTAGGAAAAAAGTCCAATTAGAAATGGGCGGAAAAAATCCGTTAGTTGTATTAAAAGATGCCGATATTGAAAAGGCGGTAAATATTGCGATAAAAGGTGCGTTTATGTCAACAGGGCAAAAATGTACCGCAACAAGTAGAGTAATAGTCGAAGAGGACATTTATGAAGCGTTCAAGGGTCGACTATTGCAGCGCACGGAAGCTCTTACAGTTGGGAACCCGCTAGAACCGGATACATTTATGGGGCCATGTGTTTCCAAGGGTCAGCAGCAATCTATTTTATCAATGATTGAAGTAGGAAAAGGAGAGGCTTCTTTACTTTATGGAGGCAGCGTGCCGGACGAAGCTGAACTGCAGCGAGGGTGTTATGTTTTACCGACCATTTTTGAAAATGTCGATAAAGATGCACGGATTGCAAAAGAAGAGATTTTCGGCCCAGTTATATGTTTATTTAAAGTGAATAGTTATGAAGAAGCAGTTTCTTTAGCGAACGATACAGAATACGGACTAAGTGCATCGATTTGTACGAATAATTTAAGTTTATCGCAAAGGTTTATTGATGATATGGAAGTAGGAATGGTTCATGTGAATTCAGAAACTGCCGGAGCAGAACCACAAGTTCCGTTTGGCGGAATGAAAAACTCTAGTGCTGGACCACGTGAACAAGGAAAAGCGGCGAAAGAATTTTACACGAGAATAAAGACAGTATACGTAGATCAAGTATAAGTGATAAAAAACATAGTAACGGAGGATGAAATATGCGTAAAGGGACATTTTTTATGGCAGGACACTCGAGACTTCCGAAAGGGATGGCTGTTCGCAGTATGTATGAAACACTAACAATTACAATTGAGGCAGATCATAAATATCATGTCATTATTGAAGCGTCATGTACGCTTGCGACAGAGCATGGTAGAGACTTCGTCGCTCAAATGTTGAGAGGACATAGTTTGCAAGATGGTATTGAAGAAATTGTTCAAGATATTATGGAACATTATCAAGGAAAAGCGCAAAATGCTATCGTCAGTGCGGTAAAAGATTTACATCGCCAATACGTAAGTTATTTAAATGATGAACAGCCCAGGGGAGAGTACGAGGAAACAACACCATAAAAACTGTCTAGTTTACAACCATAAACGAGAGCCAGTTGTATTTCTTTTAAAGAGATACGACTGGCTTATTTTATTGAGGAGGCAAGAACTATGAAAAAGTTAAATGAAGTTCAAGTTGTAAAACAAGAGACGAAAAAAAGAGGGTGTGGGGAAAGTAAGGGGATTTGTAAAATGTGTAAAGTATGTAGAGAAAATAGTAAAAAACGAATTGACAGTTAGAATATTTTGAATTATTATTTAATTAATAAGATCCATACGAGAAATTAGCCTTCTCTATATCCGATCTTGCTTTCCTGTTTTACAAATATTTTCATACAAACTGTCTATTATTATTGTACTTTAAGAGATTAAAGAACACTCGTAATTATGAGCCAGTTGTACGTTTCTACGGTTTTATTTCGTGGATGCGTATGACTGGCTTTTTCGATGTT
Organism: Bacillus cereus group sp. BfR-BA-01316; assembly: GCF_022664195.1. Classification (NCBI taxonomy): domain Bacteria; kingdom Bacillati; phylum Bacillota; class Bacilli; order Caryophanales; family Bacillaceae; genus Bacillus; species Bacillus cereus group sp. BfR-BA-01316. Next base: position 62,286 of record NZ_JAKUGX010000020.1, on the reverse strand, counting down.
AGGGCAGTAAGACCGAATCTCAGCATAAGAAGATAAGGATAACTGTCTGTAAAAAACGTCAATAAGTTCTTCATATTTAAATTAGGGAGGAATTGAAATGTCGATTATTACAGAACAAAGTACGAAGATGAAATTTGCAAAGAAATATGAGGGATATGAGATTGTTCCTCATCCAGAGCATAAGCGTTTATACCATATTGTGTTAAATCAGCAATTGCTTAAGCAGTTTTTTGAAGATGTAAAAGAGCATTCAGAGCAATCATTACAATACATTCCGTATTCTCGATTTAATCTTGCTGATGGAATGAGAAAGATTTTTGGGCAATCATTTATGGATAACATTCGCGGCATTGTTCATGACCGTGAAACAGGCGGATTTACAATTGGGGTACAAGGTGAAACGTCAGATCCAGCAGACTACGTGAAATTTGCAACAGCATTAACACATTTAATCGGGGAGCCAAACTTTGATGCAATGACAGGAACGTATTATGCTAGATTTAATGTGAAAGATACGGATAGTAGTGATTCTTATCTTCGTCAAGCGTACCGATTGTTTACGCTTCATACAGACGGTGCATTCGTTGATGAACCGACAGATTGGCTTCTTATGATGAAAATTGAAGAGCAAAATACAGTAGGAGGGGAATCTCGTTTACTACATTTAGACGATTGGGAAGATCTTCAAAAATTTAGAGATCATTCGCTCGCATCTGTTAAGGTTACGTATAAAGCACCACCAAGTAAAAATGCGCAAGAAATCGTCTATCGTGAAACATTTTTTGATGTAAATAACGCACCATGTATTTGTTTTATTGATCAGTTCGCTTATCCAGATAATATTGAACAAGCAAACTATCTGAAAGACTTATCATATTCTGTTGAAAATTCGCCAGCAACACATGCATTAAAATTACCAATTGGTGACTTAGTTCTTTTAAACAACTTATTTTGGATGCACGGAAGAGCTGCGTTTGAGAAAAATAAAGATTTATATAGAGAACTAATGCGTCAACGTGGTTGTTTTTCTAAATAATATGTACGGCGGGTCTTAAAAAAGGCCTGCCTTTCATCATATTAAGGGGGAAGTAGGATGTATGACTTTATAATTATTGGCGGAGGAATTGTTGGCCTTTCAACTGGAATGGCTTTAACGAAAAAATTCCCTCGTGCGAAAATCGCGATCATTGAAAAAGAAAAGGAACTTGCACATCATCAAACTGGACATAATAGCGGAGTAATTCATTCTGGAATTTACTATAAACCAGGGAGTTATAAAGCGAAGTTTGCCAAAGAAGGAAATGCAGCTATGGTTCAATTTTGTAAAGAAAATGACATCGCTTATGACATGTGCGGGAAAGTAATTGTCGCTACAGAAAAGGACGAACTTCCTCTTTTACATAACTTATATGAAAGAGGCTTACAAAACGATTTACATATTTCAAAAATAGATAAGGAAGAATTAGCTGAAATTGAACCTCATGTAAAGGGACTTGGGGCAATCCGTGTTCCTTCTTGCGGGATTGCTGATTATAGAGGAGTAAGTTATGCGTTTGCTCGCTTAATTCAAGAAAGCGGGGGAGAAGTACATTTAGGAACAGCGGCGGAGCGTATTACTGAGAAGAAAGACGCTGTAACAATTGAGACAAATCAAGGTGTATTTAAAACGAAATTTCTTATTAACTGCGCTGGATTACATAGCGATCGTATTGCGAAAAAGACAGGAATATTAACGGATATGAAAATCGTTCCGTTCCGCGGTGAATATTATGAACTTGTCCCAGAAAAACGCCATCTTGTAAAACATTTAATCTATCCAGTTCCAAATCCAGAATTTCCGTTTTTAGGTGTTCATTTTACAAGAATGATAAACGGAGACGTACATGCAGGACCAAATGCCGTATTAAGCTTCAAACGCGAGGGCTATACGAAAACAGACTTCAACATAAAAGACTTCATGGAAACAATGACATACACAGGATTTTGGAAAATGGCGATGCCAAATATGAAAGAAGGCATAAAAGAAATGGTGCGCTCATTTAGTAAACAATCATTCTTGAAAAGCTTGCAGCGCTTAATACCAGAACTTACAGAAAAAGATATCGTACCAACCCATGCAGGTGTAAGGGCACAAGCCATTTTATCAAACGGAAATATGGTTGATGACTTCTGCATTATCCCTGGCATCAATTCTCTGCATATTTGCAACGCACCGTCTCCGGCGGCAACAGCAAGTATAAAGATTGGTGAGGAGATTGCTAAGCAAGTGCCGGATGTGGTGGCGGTTAGGGTTTGATGGGTCCCCCGAGTTTTTGGGGGATTTTTTTTGTTGGGTCCTTTTGGGCATCGGCCGGGACCGGGTGCGGGAGTGGTTGGTGAATATGGGGTGTGAAAACGAGGGAATTGTCGATAAGTCGATAAGTTGTGTCGAATCGCCGATATATTCGGAGCTGCGGTCGATATAATTGAATAATCGTTGATATATTTTTGTAGAGTGTGGGGTTGGTTGTAGGTTGGAAATGCGTATGTTTCTACCATTAATGTTCGTTAATACCTAAATAATAGTTACCATTTTTAAAAATAAAATTCAATTTAATAATTCCTTTACACAATTTCGGTGTAGCTTTTGAATAAAGTTTGTGTGAATTTGAAATAAAGTTACGATGTTTATAAAAAAGACGCGAAGTTTTGAAGAAAGTTGTGACGTTTCTAAAAAAGATGCGATGCTTTATTCCTGCAATCCAAAAATTCCAAGTAAGTTTGTTTAAACTTTTTTATAAAATGAAAAATTAAATCTGTTTGATAGAAAGCCATTTTGATTATTCTTTTTTCAAAATGGATTATCTTTAATTACCACAAAATAAGGGCTTGGTAAGTACTTTTGAACAAACTTTGTTTTAAAGCAACAGTTTGATTAAATTAACTTAATAAACCTTGATAAAAGAACAAATAGAAAAAGCGTGCTTTGAAAAAAGATTGATTAAAACACGCTTTTTCTATATTCAATTGAATCATCCTTTTATAAAAAAGTTTGATGATTTTTGTGATCCTTGCTCAATTAAAGCGTCCGATTGCGGAAGATCAAGAAAATGATTATGATTGCTGCTTATAGCTTGTTGAACTAACGCACCCGTTACTTTAAGCGAATTGATTCACAATCTTACTGGGAATTTACCTAAAAAAGCTGAATTAACTTAATAAAAAAAGGATTCCCTTTTTGGGAATCCAATTCATTCAGTGTCACTTTGGTTAAAGTCTAATCTTCTCGGTTCGCAACACTGTCATTAGCCTCATCGGCACCTTCGCCGACTTTGTTACCCATCGCTCCTCCTGCAACAGCTCCTGCAACGGTACCAAGTGGACCAAGAACAGAACCCAAAGCAGCTCCAGCGACAGCACCGACACCAGTTCCTACCGCTTCGCCAGCATCATTATCGACACGGTTACGTTCGTTTTTATCAGCCACTCATCTCACCCCTTATTTAGAATAGGCAAGTGCTTTCCAGCACAATACCTTACATATTTTTCCCTATAAGGACAGATTTATGCGAAGTTTAAATCTGTCCTTATAACTTTGCAATTTTCACTATCCTTCACGTTGTACAATAAGAAAAGTTGCCATAATGACAGCTAGATCTTAAACTATTGCAACCTTTAGTTCAAGTAGTACTAGTGCAACTTTTATTTATTCATCTACTCCTGCATCTATTTTCCAGCTATTTTGCAACTTCCGGATATAAATGATCTGGCCAATATGATATGCGTTATGAGTTGACACATTTCCAAGTATTGCCCACCATTTCACGTGTCCAGGATAACCATTAACTTCTCTCTCAACTTTTTCTTCAGATAATAACTCTTGCCAACGTAAAAGCACCTCTAATAGTTGTTTTTTTAAGGCAGCAAAAGTATGATTTTCAGGAATAATAAAGTTGTTATTATTATTTCCTATTGAAGGCACAGCATCAACGTGAGATTTTTGGTACCTTGTTTGCCATGTTTGATTCCAATATAGTAGATGCTGCACAATTTCAGCAATACTATTACTTTCTTCGTTTGGCGTCCAAAATGCATGTTCCTCAGACAATCTTTCTACTGAATCTGAAAATGGTAGGTACCAACTTGGGTCATTAGCATTTGCCAACAACTGATCTGATAAAACATCTTTTGCATGAGCCATAACCAACACTCCTAATTGTAGCTTTATAATAAAGTTTGATCAAAAATACCTCGCAAACCCATATTTTACGTTAAATTAATAGAACCCGTTTTGAAAAAAGATGAACAGCTCCCTGTCAAGTAGACAGTGGAAATAATAAAAATACTTTAAGCGGCTTGAACCCTGTATTCCAATGGGCTTAAGCCGTTTAATCTTTCTTGGTAACGTTCGTTATTGTAAAACTGGATATAATCATCTATTGCTTGTTGTAACGCTTCAAATGTTTCATATTTATGTAGGTAATATTTTTCACATTTCAATGTTCCCCAAAACGATTCCATTGGTCCATTATCTATACATTTTCCTACACGGGACATGCTATGAATCATGTTTGCTTTTTCTATTTTTCTCTTAAACCCATGTGACGTATATTGATACCCTCGATCACTATGAATCAATGGTTTTTCATTCTCTTTTAATATAGTGATAGCTTGGTCCAATGTTTGAAATACCAATTTATTATTGTTTGAATGACCCAATACTTAGCTAATAATAGAGCCATCATAAAGATCTAAAATGGCGCTTAAATATGTTTTTCTTCCGTTTCTTAATTTGAACTCTGTGACATCTGTTACCCATTTTTCATTAGGCTTGCTTGCAGTAAATTCACGATTGAGGCGATTTTCAGCGACATATTGCGCTGACGAGGGAACATAGCGTTTTCTTTTTCGACGAATCACGGACTGTAATCCAGCGATGTGCATTAAGCGATAAATGCGTTTATGGTTAAACTTTTTATGGTATCTTCTATTAATATTTAATTTCATTCTTCGATACCCATAAATGCCTCCTACTTGTTCATAAATAGCTTGAATATCTTGAAGAATTGCTTCATTTTCTAACTCTCTAGCTGTTGGCGTACGTTGTAGCCATTTGTAATAAGCGGCACGAGATACACCGGCAATTTCACATAAAAGGATCACTGGCAGATTTTCGTTCGCATGTAAATCTTGAATTGCTTTATATTTATTTTGTAGACGAATGCTTGTTAACGACGCCTCCTTTCGAGTTCCTCTAACTTTTTTAAAAAAGCATTTTCTGCACGTAATCGTTCATTTTCTCGCTCTAAACGTTTCATTTCCAGCTTAAACTTTTCTTCATCTGTTAATTCATATTCCTCTTTCTTTCGACCACGTTTGTCTTGTAGTGCCTTTTCACCATGTGCTTCAAACTTCTTGACCCATTGATATACCTGTTGATAAGAAACTTCATAGCTTTTGGCTGCGAGTTGATAGCTTTTCTGATGTTGTAGACAGTAATTTACAATTTGAATTCGTTCTTCTAATGTTGTTTTTCTTCTACTTGTCATAGAGTTTTTCATTCCTTTACCAGTATCATTTAATTCTCTATGACTATTATACTTTTTAATCCATTTTCCTAAAACCGCAGTACTGGATATATTGTATTTTTGGATAACCTTGCTTAACGAATAGTGTCCTGATAGATAATCATTGACCGCTGCTAACTTTAGCTCTTTTGAATAAGACTTCCAAGAAGTCGCTTCTGTTAAACCGTCTTCACCATTCATTTCATATCTTCTCTTCCAATCTCTAATCGTACCAGGATCAACAGAAAACTTAGCTGTAATGTCAGCTATTGAATGATGACCATCTTTATAAAGGGTTAAAATAGCCAGTTTTTCAGCTTTAGAATACTTTATTCGAGCCATAGAAAATACTCCCCTTAGATAAACAAATTTTATTTTTTATCTGTCTACCTAATGGGGAGCATATCAAGATTGATCAAAACGGATTCATTTTTTAAAGAATCCAGTTGCAACAATATATTATGTCTTCTAGTTTGAATATCCTCTTTTTAACTTTAGTAATGAAAATAAGCCGATATTATGCAACTTTGTATAAAAAGCTGCATAATATCGGCTCTAAGGATTTTATACGTTATAGAAGATTAGCTTTTTGTTACATTAACAGAGCCTTTCTAATTAAAAATTATAGGAAAAGTAAATGTAACGAAAGCTGCCCAAATTCCGTAGACTGGCAAATACTTAGTAACGGCATCTTGGATAGTTGAAGGTCCAGATTTGTTTTGTAGAAAACGCATATAGGAGAGCATAATCCAAATTAGATTTGCCCAGATAAGTATGTTTACTCCTAAAACAGCAAGTCTATTAGGCGTAATCCCATAAGAAGAAAGTCTGAACACGATGGCTGACAAAGCCACACTGTCAATGATAAGCGTAAGAACAATTAAGGCGAAATTTATATAATCTGAAATGTTCTTTTTCTCGTCTGAGTCGCTCTCGGTAATGGAAAATATGGTAACGGCCAATACACCAAGGAGTATTCCGTTGAAGGCTATCAGGAAATTGCGGTCCAAGAATGGATTTTTTCCGGCCCATATAACCGTTATAAGATAGACCAACAATGTGACCAGGACAAGAGGACTAAAAATTTTAGCTATATATGGTGTAATATTCTTAGCAAGTTTAAGATTCATTGATACCAGATATGCAGCCACAATAGCTAGAGCGGCGGCACCAAATAAAACGACATTACTAAAATAAAAGTCTTCTATATCCAAGTCAACAAAGCTAAATAACTGCATGGTTAATGCTGCTAGTATCATTCCGCTAACTGCCATGCTGGCGTAGAGAATACAATATTCCAAATTAAATTTAATATAGGCTAATCTTGTACTGCCTTTTGAATATTCATTTCCTGTAAATGCAAGCCCTACCAATACCCATAAGAATATGGGAAGGTGTAAATAAGCAAGGATAATACTGTCTTTATAATTTAATGGCAGCATATTAAGATAAAGCCCGGAGATTAGGAACAACGCTGCAAGGGAATAAATAACACTTTTTTTCGGAGTATTATTGTAAACAAAATAGGCAGCAATAAAGGGAATTATACCAAAAGCCAGGTTAATTGGAGCAATTGCTTCCTGTTCGACAAAATGGAAAATGATTCTGGTGCTTATCCCGGCCAGAATGGCTAAAATGCCCATGAATAAGAAACCTTTTTGAAGCAAGGAAGATTTTTCTGTATTTGCCGTCTCATTGAAATGCAATCTTTCATACCAAACGCCAAGAACCTGAGAATCAGAATTTTGTTCCCATGCGTGTGAGAATGACTTTTTAAAAGTTTTCGGGTCTTTTCTATACATTCTCTCCAGCTCATGAGGGTTAGCAAGATTTTCAACAATCAAATTGTTAATGTCCATAGTTATACCTCCCCTAATAATTGTTACATTAAGTCTCCTCAATATGTTTAACTGTCTTCGTCACTTATGTATTCTAAAATATCTCCAGGCTGACATTCTAAAGCCTTACAAATTGTCTCTAAAGTGGATAGTCGAATCGCTTTTGCCTTTCCATTTTTCAATATAGAAAGGTTCGCCATTGTTATTCCAACCTTCTCCGAAAGTTCTATTACGCTCATTTTCCTTTTTGCTAACATCACATCAATATTGATTATAATTGCCATTGTTATTCACCTCAGACCGTTAAATCATTTTCTGATTTGATATTAATTGCTTCTTGTAAAAGTTTTTGGAGAACAGCCGCAAAGACTGCGATAACCATCGAAGCAAAAGGAACAACCAATCCGACAAAGATAACTCCTGGTGCGTCGTCTACTTCCGCAAAGATATAGAAGAGCGGCCAAACTAGCAAATGAAAAATAATGATTGTGATGGCACAGTATTTGATTTTCTTTAAAGCTTTTACAGATAAATCGGAGAAAGCTTTATTTTTGTCAATATAGCGTAAGAGTTTGAAAGCCTGATACAAAGCAAAGTAAAAAGGTATCGCCGATGCATCAAAAGCGATGAAAACGAGATATTTTATAAAAGAAAACTCTGGAAGAAATTTTGCTGCAAGATTCGCCATCTCAGGCACAAAAAAGATGCACAGAGCAAGAACTGGGATTCCTAAAAGAATAACAGCTACTTTTAAAAATAACGTTGTTACTTTTTCTATAAAAAGCACCTCGCTTATTTATTCTGATTTTGATTTTAATATATATTTTATTGTTTTACAATAAAATTTTATTAATTTGAATAAAATTTTTATTGTGAGTTTTTGTTTTAAGCAAAAATAAAAAGCATTCCTCATTCAAAGAAATGCTCTATAATTTTAAACCACTAAATTTATAACTTTTACAGCTATTCTTTATATCTGATGTGCTAAGTCCATGATAAAAACATAAAGATACTAACAACGATTCTTCAGGGAAATTTAACATATTTTGTTTAATTGCTTTTTCTACAGCCTTTTGTTCCTCTATGGTTAAAGGGGGAGTAGTTGGAGGTAAAGCTCTTGATTTCTCTTTCGTTAAAGGCACATGTGTTATAAATTTTTTTCGCTTTGCCAACTTAAGCAACACCAATAAATCTTTCCTGACAATCTTTCTATTTTTAGGATTCAAAGTAAGTAAAAAATCATATGTATCATCTTATTGAATCATCTTCCAAGAACGAATATGTGGCTTAAACTCCACAATGAATCTTACACACTATGAATAAATGACTTTTTTTATTGGCTTATGAACATACACACACCGCTTATTATCGCTCTACTTCATAGGTAATCCCATACTTCTTCAGCTTCTTATATAAATTAGCCCGGGACATGCCCAGCTTTTTCGCAGCAATGCTTTTATTTCCGTACGTGTCTTCGAGAGCTTGTATAATTCTAGTTTTCTCCAAGTTCTTTTTCGCATCAGTGAGTGAACGCTCTGTGTGATGGACAGGCCTCTGCAACGGCAATAGCTGTAAAATATTTGATTCACGTATTTCTTTACCGTCATGAAGGACAATCAATCTTTCTATTATATTGCGCAGTTCACGAATATTACCCGGCCAAAAGTACGCATGCAGTCGATTCATTGCTTCTTGATGAACGAAAGGAGCGGGCTTGTTATATTTAAAAGAAAATTCCTTTAAGAAATGATGCACTAAAAAAGAAATATCATCCGTTCGCTCTCTTAGCGGCGGGATGTGAGCTGTGAAAACATTTAGTCTATAAAATAAATCAGATCGAAATGTCCCGCTGAGCACCATATCTTCTAACATACGATTCGTTGCGGCGATCACTCTTACGTTTATCTTTTTCGGAGCTTGCCCACCAATTCGGTAAATCTCTTTTTCTTGTAAAGCGCGAAGTAGTTTCACTTGCATATCAAGCGGTAGTTCTCCCACTTCATCTAAAAATAAAGTGCCGCCATTTGCTAGTTCTAACTTTCCTGCTTTTCCGCCTTTAGCGGCTCCAGTATATGCACCAGATTCATAACCGAATAACTCACTTTCAAATAGAGCGGCAGGGATAGCGCCGCAATTAATCGGGATAAAAGGTTGCTTGTTTCTAAGACTCGCTTCATGAATGGCCTGGGCAAAGAGCTCTTTCCCAACGCCGCTTTCTCCTGTGATTAAAATCGTCGCAGCGGTTTTGGCTACTTTTTTCATGTTGTGGATAATGTGTTGAAGTGTTGCATTATTTCCTTTAATCGTGCTGAAGGGGTCATCTTGCTGATGTTGAATCATTTGTTTTAATTGCTGTAATTCTTCAGAAGTAGAGGATAATTTTTCATTTAACTTAATCGTCGCGGTAATATCTCTTTCTACAGACATAGAACCAACTAATTCATCGCTGTCGTTATAAATAGGAGTCGTACTAATTAGTACGTGCTTATCTGGCCGAGGAAGATGATAAATATCTCGAACCGGTTGCCCGCTCTCAAGAACTTTTAAATTCATAATATCTTCTTTTGAAAAGAACTCCTGCACATTTCTACCGATAATATCTTCTTTTCTTATGTCATACATTTTTTCTGCTGCCTCATTCCAGTACAACATAACACCCTTCGTATTTACGATAGAAATCGCTTCTTCCACGTAAGAAAGGAGTGTATGTAACGTTGGAACTGCAAAGTTATCGAATTGTTTCATAGTATATCCTCCAAAGATTTTATCCCGCTATTTGTGGACAGTAAGATTCCCACCTCAAAAATCAGCGAATGCGAGGGTGTTAGGTGGAAGTCGGGCTATCCGTAAAGGCCCGATTGGTGTGGGCTAATAATCAGTGGGAATGGAAAAGACACCCACTGATTAAAGTGTAACTTTATAAAAAAGTAGACAGTGGTATACAGATTTGTTGCCAAAAGGATACACCTTTTTCAGAAAAATGTAAACAAATTAACGCTCGGCATGTTGGCATGATACTTGCAATGAAAAGGTTATAGAAAATATGAAGGAGAGATAGAAATGAAGATTAGTAAAATATACACGACAATTGATGCTCACGTAGCTGGAGAACCACTTCGAATCATTACGGGCGGAGTGCCAGAGATAAAGGGAGAAACGCAGCTAGAAAGACGCGCGTACTGTATGGAACATTTGGATCATCTTCGTGAGATTCTTATGTATGAACCGAGAGGACATCACGGCATGTACGGTTGTATCATTACTCCGCCTGCAAGTCCTCATGCTGATTTTGGCGTGTTATTTATGCACAATGAAGGCTGGAGTACGATGTGTGGTCATGGAATTATTGCTGTTATTACAGTTGGAATTGAGACGGGTATGTTTGAAGTGAAAGGTGAAAAACAAAAATTCATTATTGATAGCCCTGCTGGGGAAGTCATTGCGTACGCAAAATATAACGGGAGCGAAGTAGAGTCAGTATCATTTGAAAACGTTCCTTCGTTCGTATATAAGAAAGACGTTCCTATCAAAATAGATGACTATGAATTTCAAGTAGATATTGCATTTGGCGGAGCATTCTACGCTGTTGTAGACTGTAAAGAATTTGGTTTGAAAGTCGATTTCAAAGATTTACCTGCTATTCAAACGTGGGGCGGTAAAATTAAGCACTACATTGAGAGTCAAATGGAAGTAAAACATCCACTTGAAGAAGGTTTAAAAGGAATATACGGCGTTATTTTCTCAGATGAATCGAAAGGAAAAGACGCTACTTTACGAAATGTAACGATCTTCGCTGACGGGCAAGTAGACCGTTCCCCTTGCGGCACAGGAACTTCCGCAAGAATCGCAACCCTTTTTGAAAAAGATGCCTTACAAAAGGGAGAAACTTTCATCCACGAATGTATCACTGACGGCCAATTTGAGGGAGAAGTATTATCCGTAACAGAGGTAGATAAATATGAAGCAATCGTTCCGAAAGTGACAGGGCAGGCATTTATTACAGGGTTTCATCAGTTTGTTGTAGATCCGAGGGATGTTTTGAATCGGGGGTTTTTGTTAGCTTAATGTTTTCTTAAGGGAGGGACCTTTGGATGAAGTGGTGGCGGAAATTAAATTTACCTGTGAAAATTTTGATAGGGGCATTAATCGGTATTGCGTTAGGGGTAGTATTTGGACCGAAAGTAGCTGTTTTAAAACCGATTGGGGATATATTTATTCGTTTATTACAAATGATTATCGTGCCGTTAACTTTTTTAAGTATCGTCTCAGGTATCGCACAACTTGAAAATCCGAAAATGTTAAGGGCAATTGGCGGAAGAATTTTCATTTACTATGCAATGACAGCTGTATTAGCGACAAGTATCGGCGTAGTAATTGCTTATATTATCAATCCTGGTAAAGGAGTAGAAGGTCTTCTTGCGAATGGGCAGAACTTTAAAGAAGAGGAATTTAGTTTTATAGATAATATCGTACAATGGTTTCCTTCTAACATCATTCAAGCGGCTGCAGAAACAAGTATGCTTCAAATTATTATCTTTGCTATTTTTGTCGGCATGGCACTTATTCTTCTTGGCGATCAAGCGAAAGGAACTCGTAAATTAGTTCATGAAGGATCAAAAATAATGATTAAAATTGCAGAAATCATTATTGGATTTGCTCCGTACGGAATTATGGCGTTAATTGCTCATGTAGTTGGCACATTTGGAGCAGACATGCTTACTGCGGTCGTTAGCTATGTAGTAGCTGATTACTTATCATTACTACTCATTCTGTTCATTATGTACCCAATTGTACTGAAAATTTTCGGGAAGATAAGCCCACTTCACTTCTACAAACAAGTGAGTCCAGCTATGCTCGTAGCTGCTAGTACAACATCAAGTAGCGCTACTCTTCCGGTAACGATGGAAGTTGCGCAAAAAAGACTTCGTATCCCTGAATCGGTAGCTGGTTTCACCATTCCGCTTGGAGCCACTGTTAATATGAACGGACTATCAGCGGCGCTCGGTGTTTTAGCGGTCTTCGCATTAAATGTATATGGAATTCCGATTACATTTGGGCTTATTATGCAAACTGTATTTTTAGGAATTGTCCTTGCAGCCGGCTGTGCCGGAGTAAAAGGTGCGGACGTTATTACCGCGACCATTTTACTCTCTACACTAGGGCTTCCGCTAACAATTATCCCGATCATCGCAGCTGTTTCTCCGCTCGTTGATATGGGCCACACAGTTGTAAATATTACGGGTGATTTAGTAGGAGCACAGGTCGTAAACGAAAATATTGCATCTAGTGAAGAGAAGAATTTAGAAAAGGGTGAACAAATATGCTAGTCATAAGCGCGAACGAACAAAAAAACTTAGTAAATATGAAGGAAGTCATTGAATATGCGGCGCTTGCTTTAAAAGAATTTTCCGCAGAAAGAACGATCACACCAATTCGCGGCTCATTACCATTTGCGAGTGAACAAAATACCGCGTTAATTATGCCTTCAGTCGCGGAAGGACTTGAGGCGCTTGGAGTAAAAATAGTAACGGTAGCCCCTCATAATAAGAAGCTCGGAAAGAAAACGATAAACGGGATTGTGATGCTATCAGACTTTCAAACGGGAGAACCACTCGCACTTTTAGAAGGTTCTTATTTAACAATGATCCGAACAGGCGCCTTATCAGGTGTAGCGACAAAACATTTAGCTCGTCATAACGCAAAAAACTTATGCATCATCGGCACAGGGGAACAAGCGAAAGGAATTGCAGAAGCTGTATTCGCGGTTAGAGATATCGAAAAAGTCATTCTATATAACCGAACGGAAGAAAAGGCCTATGCATTTGCACAATATATACAAGAGAAATTCAATAAACCTGCATACGTTTACAGGGATCCAGATGAAGCAATAAGTGAAGCCGACATCATCGTCACAACAACGAATGCATCCATACCAGTCTTCACAGAAACATTGCAAAAAGGCGTCCACATAAACGCCGTCGGTTCATTCAGACCGAGCATGCAAGAACTACCATCTCACGCCGTCGCGAACGCAAACAAAGTAGTAGTTGAATCAAAAGCAGCAGCACTAGAAGAAACCGGTGACCTTCAAGTTCCGATAAAAGAAGGCTTATTTAAGGCAAGTGACATCCACGCCGAACTTGGTCAAATTATAAGCGGGGAAAAAACTGGTAGAGAGAACGATGAAGAGATTACTATTTTCAAATCAGTAGGTTTAGCGGTAGTAGATATTATTGTTGCAAAGTATTTGTATGAGAAAGCGGTGGAGCGTGGAGTGGGGAATATGATTGAGTTTTGAGGCTGCCTTTTGGTGGTCTTTTTTTTGTATGGGTGGGGTTGGTTGACAGGTTATACAAAGAGGCCACCTCTTCAAGGTGACCTTCTGTAATTCACTATTTTGAACTAGTACCGTTCTTTAAACTATCTTCACCACTCAACTCCGCCTCAATCTGCGAAGTCTTCGAAGATTCTGCCATACGCCAATATGTGATAAAGCTGATCGCGATACATCCAGCTACGTAGAAGTAGAATAGTGACTCCATTCCGATACTCTTTAGCCATAAAGCGATGAACTCAGCTGTTCCGCCGAATATCGCAACTGTTAGTGCATATGGTAAACCTACGCCAAGTGCGCGAATTTCAGTTGGGAAGAGTTCTGCTTTTACAATTGCGTTGATTGAAGTGTACCCAGTAACGATAATGAGGCCGACCATCATAAGTAAGAATGCTACGATGGGTTCTGTTGTTTTTTCCATAAAGAAGAAGATTGGTGCTGTTAGTAAGGTTCCAAGAATACCGAAAGCCATTAATAGTGGGCGACGTCCAATTCGATCGGATAGTAGCCCCGCAATTGGTTGAAGTACTACGAAAATAAGTAGTGCGACAAAGTTAATCCAGCTTACAACTTCTTTCGGGAGACCGACTGTGTTTACCATGAATTTTTGTAAATATGTTGTGTACGTATAGAATGCAACAGTGCCTCCTAGTGTTAGGCCGACTACTGTTAATACTGCTTTTGGGTGTTTCATAAGAGCGCGAATTGTTCCTGCGCTTTCACGATTTTTAGATTCCATGTTTGAGAACTGCTCCGATTCATCCATCGTGCGGCGAAGCCATAATACAGCTACTGCGCCCATCGCTCCAATAATGAACGGAATACGCCAGCCCCAAGCTTTCATATCTGGTTCGCTTAGTAATTGCTGAAGAACAATTTGAACACCTAACGCAACCATCTGCCCTGCAACGAGCGTTACATACTGGAAGCTTGAATAGAACCCACGGCGTCCACTACTAGCCATTTCAGATAAATACGTTGCGGAAGTTCCGTACTCTCCGCCGAGTGACAATCCTTGAAGTAAACGAGCAAGAACTAAAATAATTGGTGCCATAATACCGATGCTTTCGTAACTAGGTGTACAGGCAATAATTAAAGAACCACCGGCCATAACCGTAATGGAAAGAGTTAATGCTGCCCGGCGTCCGTGCCGATCTGCATATCGTCCCATTAATAAACTTCCGATAGGGCGCATTAAAAATCCAACTGCGAAAATAGCGGCTGTGTTCAGTAATTGACTAGTCGGATCTCCTTTAGGAAAGAACTCTGCTGAAAAATAAACGGCGAAAGCAGAGTAAACATACCAGTCGTACCATTCAATTAAATTGCCGACAGAACCTTTAAAGATATTGCCAGCGACTCGGTTAGATTTTGCTTGAGCCATAATAATTCCTCCTCGTGCTTATAAACAAAAAATATATATGAAAGCGCGTTCATTATAGTTGAATTGTACTATTCTTGAGTTGTAATCTCAATATTATGACAATTTTATTCTTTTTGTACTTTATGTACATGGAGATTTTAATAGTTGATTCATTTTCAGTTTTGTCATAATAATAGAAAAGGAGATTGATATTTTTGAATATTTTATCAAAGGATATGAAGGATGAAAAAATCACGTAAAGTGTCATTACAAACGAAAATATTAGGCTTAATTATTACATTAATTTTATTTGTCGTTCTCCTGTTAGCGGGAATATTTGTTTACATTCAGTCCGTTGATACGAAGCGCCAAGTGGAACAGTTAGCACTGCAAACGGCTAAATCTCTTTCTTTTATGCCAGCTATAAAAGAGGCTTTTCAATATAACGAGCATAAAAGTACCATTCAATCCATTGCGGAACAAGTTCGCGAGCAAGCTGGTGCAGATTATGTAATTGTGGAAGATCGCTATGGGGTTATGTATTCACATTCTAATTCGGAGTTGATTGGTACAAAGAGTAACAATCCATATAACTATGAAGCACTTACTTTTGGAGGGTATTATACGCTCGAAGGAAAGGGAGTAAGTGGTCCGGCTTTAATGGCGAAAGCACCCATTATCGTTCATAACGGAGACTACGATCAAGTTGTAGGCATTGTTACAGTAGAGTTTTTAATAAAGGGTATTGAATCTAACATATTGAGCAGAACGAAAGAAATTATCCTCTTTTCTTTAGCGGTATTACTAGTTGGAATTGTTGGCGGCATTCTTTTAGCACGTAGTATCAGGAAAGATACACTTGGTTTAGAGCCGAATGAAATCGCAGCGTTATACCGGGAACGAAGCGCAATACTACTATCTATAAAAGAAGGGATTATTGCGATTGATCAAAACGGTTTTATTACTATGATGAACATTTCGGCAGAAGAGATGCTGCATGTAAACGGTGATTATATGCAGCAGCACATTTCAAAAGTTTTACCTGATTTTAATATGGAGAGAGTACTAGAAAACGATCAAGAAATCGCGTTTCAAGATAAAGTGTTTATTTTAAACATGACACCGATACTTGAAAATAATAGTACGGTAGGTGTTGTCTGTAGTTTTAGAGATAAAACTGAATTGCAAAACCTTGTTAACACAATATCTGAGGTAAGAAAGTATTCAGAGGACTTACGCGCTCAAACACATGAATTTACAAATAAACTTTTCGTCTTATCAGGTTTATTGCAGTTAGGGCACTACAGAGAAGCAATTGAATTTATCCAACAAGAATCTAATATTCATCAAAGCCAAAACCATATTTTATTCCATCAAATTCATGATGCGAAAGTACAAGCTATTTTATTGGGGAAACTTGGAACAGCGTCTGAGAAGAAAATCGATTTTCATATTGAAGGAGATAGTGCACTTCATCCGCTACCAGATCATATAAAAGTTTCGCACCTTATTACGATCCTTGGAAACATTATCGATAATGCGTTTGATACGGTGAGTGAACAAGGGGAGAAGAACGTTTCTTTCTTCGTTACGGATATTGGGCACGATATTGTTTTTGAAGTAGTAGATAGCGGGATAGGAATACCAGCAGAGAAAATCATGAATATTTTTCAAAAAGGATTTTCAACGAAAGGAAACAATCGTGGTTACGGGCTAGCGAATGTGAAAGAAATGGTAGATCTACTAGAAGGAACAATTGAAATTCAGAACGAGAAAAATGGAGGAGCTATTTTTACAATCTACCTTCCGAAAACATTAAGAGAAAGTAAATGACAAACAGGGGGATGGGTATATGTTAAAGGTTGCAATTGCAGAAGATGATTTCCGCGTAGCACAAATTCAGGCGGAGTTTTTATCAAAAATAAAAGATGTAAAAGTTATCGGAAAAGCATTAAACGCAAAAGAAACGATGGAACTACTACAAAAGGAAGAAATCGATTTACTTCTATTAGATAATTATTTACCAGATGGAATTGGAACCGACTTATTATCGAAAATCCATGCTGACTTTCCAAACGTTGACGTCATTATGGTTACAGCGGCGAATGAAAACCATATGTTAGAAAAAGCAATTCGAAATGGCGTAAGCAACTACCTTATAAAACCGGTCACGTTAGAAAAATTTGTTCGCACAATTGAAGACTATAAAAGAAAGAAGCAACTATTACATAGTAACAATGAAGTAAATCAAGCGCTAATCGATAACTTCTTCGGAACTTCACAAATACAAGATTTGAAAAACTTACCGACAGGTGTTGATCCGTTAACACTGCAAAAAGTGAAAGGAATTATAAAAGGATTCGAAGAGGGAATTACAATAGAAGAAATGGGAGAACAAATGGGGGCCTCCAGAACAACCGCAAGAAGATATTTAGAATACTTAGTAGCGACAAATGAATGCACAGTAGAGTACACATACGGCATTATCGGACGACCAGAACGAAAGTATCGAATAGGACGAGGGTGATGAAAAAACGATTATTGTTATGTATATGGATCGTGACAGGAGTAATAGCTGGTTGTTCTTCGGAAAAACCTCAAACGAATACAGTAAACATAGACAAAGTAGAAATCGTTGCGCCAAACGTTCAAGGAGCGGGCTGGGACTTAACAGCGCGAGCGATGCAAAAAACGCTGACAGAAGAAAAAATCTTCACAAAACCAATCACTGTCACAAACAAAGTAGGCGGCAGCGGTGATGTCGGATGGAAATATACGAAACAAAAAGGCGGTCACGTACTTGCGATTAACTCAAGCTTACTTATAACGAATAACCTACTAGGCCACAGTAAACTAACATATAAAGACTTCACACCGCTCGCAACATTAGCGTCGGATTGGGAAGTCGTTGTCGTATCAAAAGACTCAAACATAGACAACGCGAACCAACTAATGGAACAACTAAAACAAGACAAGAAAGACTTCAAAATCGGTGTTGCCCCAGGCCTAGGAAACGACGATCACCTATCCTTCGTACAAGTAAGCAAAGCGTTCGGCATAAACCCTGCCGAACTAGAATTCTTCGTCTATGAAAACAAAGAAAAAATCATAAACGCCCTAACGAACAAACAAATCAACGCCGCAACAATGACCCTATCCGAAGCCGAAAAGCAATACAAAGCCGGCAAAATAAAAATATTAGCCGTATCCTCCGAAAAACGTCTAGACCGATTACCTGAAATTCCAACATGGAAAGAACAAGGAATCGACGTCGTCTTCCAGCATTGGAAAGGAATTATGGGACCGAAAGATATGACGGAAGAAGAGGTTGCTTATTGGGATGATGTGATTAGGAGGATGGCCCAGAGTGATACTTGGAAGGGGATTTTGAGGGAGAGGGGTTGGGAGAGTTTTTATAAGGGGAGTGGGGATAGTAGAGTGTTTTTGGAGGAGAGTGATGGGTGGTATGGGGGGATGGTGAAAAAAGAGGCTTAAGAGGGAAGTGTTCAATCATGCTTTATTTTTGGAGTTACTTCTATATAATATAAAAGAGATGAGAGTGTTAGGCTAATTACATTAAAGGTGCTAGATAGGAATAGATAAAATCTATCTTACTGATTAAAAATATATTAGTCGTTAAAAGATATAAAAGCATTTTTCAGTCTATAAGGTGTGGGAACGTAAATTATAGAGTTTCAGTGAGATTTAAGGAGGACATAATGAAGAAAAATATTTATGTTGTTGGAGCGGTAATTGTTCAAGATGAGAAAATTTTATGTGCGCAAAGAGGACCTTCTAAGTCGCTACCTCTTATGTGGGAATTTCCAGGTGGAAAAATAGAAGAGGGAGAATCACCTCAAGAGGCTCTAAAACGTGAAATTAATGAAGAAATGCATTGTAGTGTGCAGATTGGTGAACAAATTGATTATACAGCCTATGAGTATGATTTTGGTATTGTTCATTTGAAAACTTTTTATTGTAAGCTTGTTGAAGGAAGCCCAGTTTTAACTGAGCATGTAGCCATTAAATGGTTATATCCCAATGAACTAGCAGCTTTAGAGTGGGCACCTGCGGATATCCCAACTATTGAGAAATTATCAAAGGCATCGATTGTAAAGTGATTTGATTAAAAACTATTCGTTTTATGCGGATAGTTTTTTACATTGCAATAAATTTGCACTTTAAATCAGTGAGTAATACAATTAGTATAAAAATTTGTCATAAATGGTGATCATATGGAGAATTTCATTCAAAAATTAGAGGGATCTTTATATAAAGGGTTTATTGATCAAAAACATAATCATCCCGGAATATATAAGCCAAAATTATTAGTAAACAATACGAAAAAAAATGAAAATGTTTTAAGCTCATTGTTGGAGGAGTTAGAAAATAGTACATCCTTTATTTTCTCAGTGGCTTTTATTACGGAAAGTGGGCTGGCGACTTTAAAATCACATTTCCTTGATCTTAAACAAAAAGGGGTTAAAGGACGTATATTAACATCTACATTCTTAAATTTTAATACACCGAAAGTGTTTAGAGAGTTAATAAAACTTGAAAATGTAGAAGTAAGATTAACAAACTTATCTGGTTTTCATTCAAAGGGATACATATTTGATAACAAAACACATTGTTCATTAATTGTCGGTAGTTCAAATCTGACTGCACATGCTTTGAAGGTAAACTATGAATGGAACGTCAAGTTAACATCGCATGAAGATGGAGAGATTGTTCAACATTTTAAAAATCAATTTGAAGAAGTCTGGGAGCATTCTCAAGTATTAACTGAAGAATTGATTGGAAATTACGAAACAATATATGAGCAAGTTGCAGAAAATAAGATGCTAGATCGAGTTATAGAATTACCTAGTCAATACCATAATTCAATTGAAGAAGCTTTGAAAATTACTCCGAATAAAATGCAACAAGCTGCGTTAAAAGAAATACAAGCTATTCGAGAAGCTGGAAAAGAAAAAGGATTAGTTATTTCCGCAACAGGAACAGGGAAGACATATCTTTCAGCATTTGATGTCAGAAATTTTGCACCTAAACGGATGCTATTTATAGTTCATCGAGAACAAATATTAAATAAAGCGAAATCAGATTTTCAAAAAGTTCTTGGTGGAGCAGATGAGGATTTTGGGATTTTATCAGGATCAAATAAGCAAATGAATGCTAAATATTTATTTGCGACGATCCAAACCATTTCAAAAGAGGAAAATTTACATCAATTTGATCCTGAGCTATTCGATTATATTTTAATAGATGAAGTTCATAAAGCTGGTGCTAGTTCTTATCATAGGGTTATTGATTATTTTGAACCGAAATTTTTAATGGGAATGACTGCTACACCTGAACGTACAGATAATTTTAATATTTATGAGCTATTTGATTACAACATTGCTTATGAAATTCGTTTGCAAGAAGCGCTTGAAGAAGATATGCTTTGTCCTTTCCATTATTTTGGAGTAACTGATTTTGAATATAATGGTGAAAAGATAGATGACACTACGGTTTTATCTAAACTTGTTACGGAAGAACGAGTAGATCATATAGTTGAAAAAGTAAAATATTACGGTTTTTCCGGTGAGAAAGTAACAGGACTAATGTTTTGCAGCAGAAAAGATGAGGCAGAACAATTATCACATGCCTTAAATAATAGAGGTTTTCGCACATTTGCATTAACCGGCGATCATTCCCAACAGGAAAGAGAACTGCGCGTGAATCAATTAGAAAATGGCGTGCTCGATTATATTTTAACGGTAGATATATTTAATGAAGGAATTGATATTCCGAGTGTGAACCAAGTTGTTATGTTAAGACAAACTCAATCAAGTATTATCTTTATACAGCAGCTGGGGCGTGGACTTCGAAAACACGATTCGAAAGATTTTGTTACGATTATTGATTTTATTGGAAACTATAAAAACAACTATTTAATTCCGATTGCCCTTTCAGGAGATAGATCGCAAAATAAAGATAATATACGTAGATATACAAATGATACGAGTTATATTAAAGGTATTTCAACAGTTAACTTTGAAGAGATAGCGAAAAAGCAAATCTTTAAAGCTATTAATAATAGTAATTTAACAGCAATGAAAGTATTAAAGGAAGCTTTTGCTGAGTTGAAAAATAGAATAGGAAGAATTCCATATCTATATGACTTTATAGTAAATCATTCTATTGATCCGGTTGTACTTGTGGAAGGATATTCGAACTATTATCAGTTCCTATTGAAAATGAAAGAAGATGTCCCAGCATTAACAGAGTACGAGAATAAAGTTTTAACAATGTTTTCATTGGAAGTATTGAATGGAAAACGTAAAAATGAAATTGTTTTATTAGAATTATTACTAAAGCAAGAAAAAGTTGAGAAAGATGCGTATCTAAAACAACTGGAGAAATCTAATTGCTTAACAAATGATGAGACGATTACTTCTGTGCAGCGGGTCTTTGAGTTATCGTTTTTTACACAGAATGGCCAGAAAAAATATGGGGAAAAGCCAATTATCGCATTGCAAGAAGATAAGACGTATATGTTTAATGATTTAATCCGAGAAAGTTTAGAACAGAATGAATACTTTAAGTATATGGTAATGGACATCATTAGAAGTGCGAAAGAAAAAAACAAAAACTATGAGTGTGATAGTAACCTGACTATATATAAAAAGTACTCAAGAAAAGATGTATGCAAACTTTTAAATTGGCATATTGATGAAACTTCAACTGTATATGGTTATAAAACAAAACATTATACTTGTCCAATATTTATCACATATCATAAAAATGATGAAGTAGAATCCAGTGTGAACTATGGTGATGAATTCCTTAATCAAGATGTTCTTAAATGGTATACAAGAAGTAATAGAACATTAAAGTCAAATGAAGTTCAGACAATTATTGATGCTAAAGAAAATAATATTGACGTCCATATTTTTGTGAAAAAAGATGATGACGAGGGAAGCGACTTTTACTATTTAGGGAAAGCAACGCCTGATAAAGCGAGTGTAGAACAAACTGAAATGCAAGACAAAAACGGAAAAGAGCTACCGGTTGTTACGATGAATATGATTATGGAGAAACCAGTTGATAATAAGCTTTATGATTATATAAAGGATGGTAATGTTTTGTAGGTAGATTTGACTTCTAATGCCTTTATGCCCCTAAAATGATTAAAGGGATAGTAGCATTAGTAGATAAGATAAGGCTGTATCAAAATGACATCGGAGTATGCTTTTGATACGGCCTTATTTATTGGATTGTAATGTGTTGTTTAAATTGAAGCGTGGTTACAAGAAATTGAAAAGACAGGAATGGAAAAAAGCTATAAAATGCTGTTACTGTTAGCGATGTTACAATGCGGGAAAGAGAGGGTACCATCCTATCTCACCAGAAAAAGTTGCACCATTCTTCCATAAATTCTTAATGGAAAAAGAGTACCGTAAGCGAATTGATTTTAGCGATAAGCAAACGCAACGTATGTGGGAATATGATGAAGAAAAAGTTAGTAAACTAATCGCTACAATGCCAATGACAAAATGGATTGGTAGTTCGAAAGGCTTACTATCATTTGATGAAAACTTATTTTCTCTAAATATGGATGTTAGAAAAGAAGATGAAGAAATTTTATTTGAATGGACGAAGGAGATATGTGAATATCGTCTTCATACATATTTTGAAAGAAGGACAGCAACGCTTAAATAGGCGTTGCTGTTTTATTAACTGATAAAATCTAGATAATATGGCAATGTTTTTTCAGAAAAATAGAATAGATTACCGTTTCGAGCAGGATTTTAGGACTTTTTATTGATGTTAACTAATATTGTATGTTCTTGATACTTTTTAATAGAAGTGGAAAATGTTTTTTGGGGAGGAGTGGGTGAAGTAGGAGATAACCCAATTTTATTAGAAAGTATTTTTATTTTTCTTTGTAAATCCTTCTTTTGAATGGGGGTAAGGTGATTAACCAAGTTATGACAGCAAATATCTGTTAATTTATCAAATAGATGAAGAACTTTATCAAATACATACTGATGTATTGAGAGAGTGTATTGTTGTTTTAATGATCTTGTAAAAACAATATCTTTAAGTCTCTCATTATCTAAATTCTTATCGTTGATCATATCGTTAATGCAATTCATTTGGATATTTTTGGGGGATTTATTAAATGCATCTAATGTGGTTAATTTTTTTATATCTTCTATATTGTTAGCATTTATTCCACGTTTAATATAAATATCAGCTACGTATTCTTTATTTTCAGGATGTATATTTGTCAAATGATGGATCTCAGTTAATCCATGTCTTCCAGCTCCAGATTGTTCCGCTCTAATTTTCCAGTGAATGTTAACATCTTTGCCATTAATGTATTTTTTTACAGTCTTTTTTTGTATGTTACATTGCTTAGCTATATTTTCTTCTGTGTAACCATAATCAAGTAAAAAACTAATCATTCGTTCTAGCTCATAGCCTGTTTTTTTCTTGTATTTTAATTCAATACGGAGACGATTTAGAACTCTAGAGTCTTTTGAGGTGAGTTTTTCCACTTTGCATGTTACGAATGGAATATTTAAATGTTTTAAAGCCCAAAAACGACGATAACCTTCGACTAATATAAAACAATTAGAATTTTTTTCTTCTACAATAAGTGGTTCTATTAATCCATTTTGTTTAATGTTTGTAGCAAGACTAAAATCTTCTAAATTCTTTCGGAATTCATCTTCTAGTTTAATATGTTCTAAAGGGATGTTTTTAAATTTCAAAATAAACCACCTACTTGTTTTAGGGTTTTATTAATGGATATTCAAAAGGTAATTTGTACGATTACTTAACTTATAAATTTATTGTTGTAGGTAGTGCAAAGAGAGCGAATGATTTTAAGATACTAAAAAGACGAAAGAGGCACCTTCCAAAACAAAACCTTCCTAATCAAACTAACCCACACTAAGCCCCTTCCATACCCCTTCCATACCCCTCCCAAGCCCCTCCCAAGTAATAAATCACTAAGAAAAAACAAAACAAAAACAACTACAAGAACAAACACCGTAGTAGTAGTAGTAGTAGTCAAAAAAATTTGAAATAACACGCCAAAAACCCACCCCTCCTTCCTATATATAGTACAAAGAAGAAATTTTTACTTTTGAATGAGGACGGGAGGAATTGGGATGGCGGTGTATCGTAATGTGCAGGTGAATTTTTGGCAGGATGATTTTGTTTTGGATTTGACGCCGGAGGAGCGGTATTTTTATGTGTATTTGTTAACTTGTTCGAAGACGACGCAGTGCGGGATTTTTCCGTTTCCGAAGCGGTTAGCTGAGATGGAGACGGGTTATAACAGGGAGACGGTTGATAAGTTGGTGCAGCGCTTCATTGATTATGGAAAGATTCTTTATGATGCGGAGACGAGGGAGTTATTTATTTTAAATTGGCTTCGTTATAATCCTGTGACGAATACGAATGTGGAGAAGTGTGTGCTTCGTGAGCTTAAGGGTGTGAAGAATAAGGAGTTTGTACATATGTTTCTTCAGAAGTGTGCGGAGGAGGAGCTGAGTGTTCCGATGCTTTTAGCTCATTTCGGTATGCCTGGTGATTTGGCCGTTCATGATGTTGATCCGATTTGTGAAGAGGTGGAAGAAGAGGTTATAGAGGAAGAGACGGGAAGTCGCGTGTTTTCTTTTTACGAGCAACATTTTGGTAGTTTGTCTCCTCATACGGTAGAGGAACTGAGTGCGTGGATGGTTGATTTATCAGAGGAGCTTGTGCTGAAGGCTCTTCAAATTGCGTATGAGAATAATAAGCGGACGGTTGCTTATGTGAAGGGGATTTTGAGGGGGTGGCACGGGAAAGGATTTACGAAGGTGTCTGAGGTTGAGGCAGATACGGCGAATTTTCGAAAGAAAGAGTCGTCTGTTAGTACCGGGGAGACGGAGGAGTTTTTGACGAGGTGCGAGGAGTGGGAGAAGAATGCGCTGTCAGAGGAAGAGTTGCAGCGGTTCTTAACTGAACGCGGGTGGCGGCCATGAGTATTCAAAATGTGGAGGCGGAAAAGACGGTGTTAGGTTCTCTTTTAATTGATGGAGAGCTTATTAAGGAGTGCCGTTTGACGGAGCAGTATTTTTCTATGCCAGTGCACAAGTCTATATTTCAGTTAATGCGAAAAATGGAAGAAGAGGGGCAACCGATTGATCTTGTAACGTTCATTTCTAGGGTAGATCCGAATTTTTTGAATGGGATCGGGGGAATGGAGTATTTTATAGCATTAATGGAAGGAGTGCCTACAACTGCCAACTTTTCTTATTATGAGGGGCTTGTTCGAGGTGCATGGAAAATGTATCAGGCTGGCGTTCTCGGGCACAAGATGGGAGAGCGTCTTATTGCGGAGAAGGATGAAAAAATTATTGGCGAGACGATTACGGCGCTTTGTGAGTTAGAGGAAAAGGACTATGTATGTGAGTTTGATTTGAAGGATGCTTTAGTTGGGCTATATGAGGAGCTTCATCAAGATACGAAAGAGAATACTGGTATTGAGACTGGTTATAAGTCGTTAAATAAGATGACGTGCGGATTGCAGGAAGGTGATTTTGTCGTTCTTGGTGCGCGTCCTTCTATGGGGAAAACGGCGTTTGCGTTAAATATTGCACTGCATGCGGCGAAGTCTGGAGCGGCGGTTGGGTTGTTTTCATTAGAGATGAGTAGTAAGCAATTGTTAAAAAGGATGGTGTCTTGCGCGGGCGAAGTGTCAGGAGGTAGGCTGAAAAATCCGAAGCATCGTTTTACGGTAGAAGACTGGGAAAAGGTGAGTAAGGCGTTTGCGGAGATTGGTGAGTTGCCTCTTGAGATTTATGATAAGGCCGGTGTTATGATGCAGGATATTTGGATGCAGACTCGTAAGTTAAAGCGGAAGCACGGTGATAAAAAGCTTTTAGTTATTGTGGATTATTTGCAGCTTATTACGGGCGATCCGAAGCATAAGGGCAATCGGTTTCAAGAGATTAGTGAGATTTCTCGTAAGCTTAAGTTGTTAGCGCGTGATTTGAATGTTTGTGTAGTGGCGTTGTCGCAATTGTCTCGTTCTGTAGAGTCACGGCAAGATAAGCGTCCTCTTTTATCTGATTTAAGAGAGACGGGACAAATTGAGCAAGATGCGGATGTTATTATGCTTATGTATCGAGAGGATTATTACGATAAAGAAACGATGCAGAAAGAGATGACGGAGATCCATGTGGCGAAGCATCGGAATGGACCTGTGGGCAGTTTTAAGCTGAGATTTTTGAAGGAGATTGGGCGGTTTGTGGAAAGTGGATGATAGAATAGAAGAAGGCATATAAAAAGGTAAAGGGATGGTTACGGATGACTAAAGTGGGTCGTTTATATGAGCAAGAGAAGCAAGAAGAAATAGATAAAGCTCTTTCAGCAGCTGGAATGCTCTTTAAGGGAATGAGTATAGAAGAAGTAGCTAAGAAATTAGGTGTAACAATTGAAAAGGTGAAAGAGTGGGAGAAGCGTTTATCCCATTAAAAGGGAGCGATATTTAGTGTTGCTCCTTTTTTATTTCTTGTGACATAATGCGACAAAATTTGAGCCGGAGCTTTGTTAAGATTGGCTTGGGAATCTTACTTTATATGTAATGGAAGGTAGTTGAATATAAAAAAGGTAAGGACACTTGTTTGAGGGAGTGCTGTGGTATTCAGTTTAGTAGTCTGTCATAGTAAGACAGGTGATTCTGTAACAGGGAAAGGCGGGGATACATACGAGTATACGGTTGCGGCGTTTGGAGTATGAAACTGATTGTCGCTAGTTGGATAAAAATAGCAACGGAGACTTTGGAGCAAGTATATGGGATAATGTCGCCGGAAATTTGCTGTAGGTAAAACACAAATAGGAATGAAGTAAGGAGCGGATATTCAAAATGAAACGTACAACAGAATTTGTATTAGGACTTATTGGTGGCATTTTCGGTATTTTATGCGCGTTTATTGCGTTATTTATTGGTGGACTTGGTTCTGCTTTAGATGCGGATGGAGCGAATACACTTATCGGTTTAGGATGGGGAAGTGTTCTTCTCTCTATAGTAGGGATTTGTGGATCTGTTGTAGTGAAGAGTAGAGCAAAGCTTGGCGGTGCGATGATGACAATCGCTGCAGTTGGTGGATTAATTTGTATTTCTTTCTTTTATATTTTACCGGCCGTTCTCCTATTAATCGGCGGGCTAATGGGAATTTTGCGTAAAGAGAAAAAGCTAGTTTCCGCATAATGAAGGGGAACTGTTACATGCAGTTCATCTAGTCTAT
This sequence comes from Bacillus cereus group sp. BfR-BA-01316, assembly GCF_022664195.1. NCBI lineage: Bacteria > Bacillati > Bacillota > Bacilli > Caryophanales > Bacillaceae > Bacillus > Bacillus cereus group sp. BfR-BA-01316. The sequence goes on along the minus strand of NZ_JAKUGX010000020.1, from coordinate 34,912 downwards.
GTAAAACAATAGGTTGAAAATCTAAATGCCCGACTATTATATGGAATAATAGTCGGGTATTTGTTTTTTCTAATGAACCGCAGATGTGTGTAGTTACCTATTCCACATTCTTTTTATAATTAGGCCTCAACAACCCCTTAAAATCCACCTCAGCAATCAACACACTTACTAATATAAGCGTCGCCCCTAAGTATCCTTTCCCTGTGAGCGTTTCGCCTGTGAAGAAGAAGGCGAATCCTGCTGAAAAGACAGGTTCTAATGAAAATATAAGACCTGTATGTGTGGGCGTAGTGTATTGCTGGGCGATAACTTGAACAATGAATGCGACCGCTGTGCAAAATATGCTTAAGGCTAAGATGATTAGCCATGAGTCAGTAGTACCAGGAAGTTTTTGGGTTTCCATCACTAATGAAAAAATAAGACTAAATAGGCCGACAAAACCGAGTTGTACTACCCCAAGTGCAATTGAATTCACATGTTTTGTTACGCTTCCAGTAATGATGACGTGAATCGCATAAAATAAGGCAGACAGTATGCAAAATATATCGCCGTTACCGATCTTGAATTCACTAGTTAATGTTAGTAATCCGATTCCTATTATCGTTAACACAATTCCTAATATAACTTTCTTTTCAGGAATGTGTTTTAAAAATATAGCTGATAATATCGGAATGAAAATGACCGTGAGACATAGTAAGAAACCAGCATTAGAAACGCTTGTATACTTTGTACCGAAAGTCGCGAAAATATAGACGATAAATAAAACGGAAGCTAGTATAAAAGAATATTTTACAGTTTTAAAATCAATTTTGAATAAGTGTTTGTAAAATATTAAACCTGATAAAAGAAAGGCAATAATAAATCGTAATGCGATTAAATTATATTCTTCTATGTCATCAAGTCCAAGCTTTGTAAGTAGGATGGATGCACCCCAAAAAAATGTAACTAGTAGTAGCATTAAATCAGCTTTTAATTGTATTTTCATTTCTAGTCCCTCGTTATGTATAATTTGTAATACCCGTAGCTCCATTGTTTATTTTAATATTAATTCTGAATATTTGGAACAAAAATTTATCGACGCTTTTTTCTTCATAATGAAGAGGCTATTTAAAAATTCCTATTTAACAACATACCAAGCTACTTTGCAACCACTTTTGCCGGAAGAACAAGTATCAGGTTAGCGTATGAACGAGGTGGGAAAGGTGGATATTCTCATTCAATCATTGAAAGTTCGGATTTGAAGAAGTGTGCAGAGATAATAAAGTTGTTTAATTTATCAGTGTAAAAATAAGAGCCTTGCTACCCTTCTTATGTAACAAGGCTTTTTAAAGTTGTGTCATTTTAAATGTATTCAATTCTGTTTCCCCTCAAAAATGAATAATAAAGTTATTTAATTGAAGTACCCGTTAGTTAAAGTAAGCTTTTTAAACGATTCCTATTTTAGGATAAATTCCAATTTGTAATCATGTAATGTAATATATAGGGTTACTTTGATTATTGTACGCCTATACTTTTATATACGAATTGTACGACAAATTAACCATAAATATTACGAAAACATCTTTATATTAAACAAAAATGACCAACAAATTAGCATACAATTTGTTGGTCATTTTATAATGTTTTGTTAAATTTACTTGTTGTTCTCTTTTATTTACATCATCAAATATGAAAATTAAAATAGTCATTCGGCTTCTCTCTTTTTTGTAAAATCAGAACATACGTTCTCATGCAGTCGCCAAATCATGTGAAAAACGACATACATAGGGTCTCAATTCAAACCATTGTAACACTATTAAAATCCTTCTTTTATATGGATTGCTGTAGAAATGGAATAATGCGTCTAACTTTTTAAGTATATTTTAACGCAAAGAATTGTTCTACAAGTAAACAGAAACCAATGATTAATAGTTGTTACATTTGATAATTACCATATATAATATAAGTTGACTTAAAAGGAAGCAGGAGGAAACAACATGAGAAAGGTCTTATTCATCGCCCTTTTTATAATCTTGGTAACATTAACTGGTTGTAGTGATAATGCAAACACTGGAACAAGTTTCAAAGCATCGGAAACCGCAAAATTAATTGGAGATTTTGCCTCATATGTAGATTCCCAACATCGAGAAGTGGATGATAGTAAAGGAACTTCAATCACTAAAGATTCGTTACAATTTATTGAAAAGAATCTTGATATGTTTATGAATCATGATAAGGAAGCATCTCAGAAGCTTGTGGATTCAAGCATTGACTATCGTTATTTGGAAAAAGACATTGAAAAATATTCTGGGACAATGTATAAGGACAAAGGTGCAATTATTAGCATCCAAGAAATAAAAGATGAGAATTTAAACAAGACTTTTACACTTATTCATTTGTTCAATAATGAGGCACAGGTAGACTACGATGTCTTATATATAGAAAAAACAGATTTATTAAAAGAGGATAATGTAGAATTCATAGGATTACCTCTTATGGAAACCTCTTTTAAAAACGTAAGCGGAGGTACAACGAAACCATTTATGATACTTGCAAGTGACATAGAGAAAATTGAATAGGAACAAATGAGAAAGAACTTGGAAACTCTCCAAGTTCTTTTTTGTGTCAATTTCAAAATGATTTCCTGCTTAATTCAACTCGTTTCCAGAAATTACTAACCCTCTCCATTTGTTTTATTCTGATTGGACTTTTTCATGTATATTATAAAAAGAATTAAACTGACTTATTAGTTGAACCAATCGGACATTTGCGGGCAGTTGATTCCCCACCTAACTTCTCTGCTTTCTTTTAAACGACTTTATTGTAAATTAAACAACTTTATTATTTCTATACAAGAAGATTGGTATGTGAGTTTCTAAAGTAAATAGAAATAATGAAAAAAGAACCCAATTTCTCTATTTTATATGGAGAAGTTGGGTTCTTTCGTTTTGGAATAATTATGAGGAAATTTTTAGATATTTCTCATATATTCATCATGTTTCTTTCATCCTCTTCTCACGTCTAAGTTTTACACTCATATGTATCAAAGGTAAAGGGAGGTAATACATTTTTTACTTATCTCAAAACGAATGATAGATGGTGGTGAGCAGATGAAAAAGAATAAACGTAAAAAATTGCGTTGGTTAAAATGGATTTTGATCCTTCCGTTACTTCTGGCATTACTATTGTTTGGATTACATAGTATGAAGTTTGAAAGGTGGGATCATGAGAAACATAAGCAAGCGGCGTATACTGTTTCTCACGATAAAGAAAGGGAAGCTTTCGTTACACAAAAAGAAAAGGTTAATAAATTTGAGCGAAATCAGCATCATGAAAAACACCATGAAAAAGAGTTTGAAGGTTTATTCTTTATACCATTCCTCTTAGCGTTTGGACTTGTTCTTTTCGGCTGGTTCATGATTCGTAAGTCTGAAGGGAATACGGTTAAAAAATGGACAGGCATATTGCTCCTAGTTATTGGTTTATTACCAGTCCTTCCGATGATTGCATTTGTTGCAATGATTGTTTGGGCATATAAAAAATTAAAAGAAAAAAGAACGGCAACTGATATAGATGTATACAGCGACTTTCAAGTACAAAAACAAGTAGATATTTTAGATCAATGGGAACGCAATATTCGTAAGGAGGAGAAGTAGTAATGGGTATTTTAAAACGTATTAAAAATATTGTAGTGGCGGATGTGCATCAAACGTTAGATAAGATAGAAAAACCTATTAACATGTTAAAGCACTATCTTCGTGAAACAGAACAGCAAATTACGAAGGCTGAAAAAGCACTTTCTCATCAATATTATTTAGAAAAGAAATATGAAGCATTAATTTCAGAAACGGATGCTCTTATTGCAAAAAGAATTCGCCAAGCTGAGCTTGCAGTATCACGCGAAGAAGATCATATGGCGCAGTTAGCCCTGCAAGAAAAGATTGTAAATGAGAAAAAAGCGGAACTATATCGTAAGCAGTACGAAATAACAAAAGAGCAAACAGCGATGCTTTATGAACAAATTGACAAATTGCAAAAGAAATATGGAGAGTTGCAATATAAAGAACTAGTTCTTGTTTCGCGGTTAAATGCGGCGCAAGCGATAAAAGAAAGCAACAGAGCGATTGATTCGTTCCATACAGAAAGTGCAGCGAAAGGCTTTGCGCGTATTGAATCGTATGTGCAAAAACTAGAAGCAGAAACAGCTGCTAGTAACTATTTTTATAATTTGAAGTCTCCTAATCAACAAGAAGTGTTAGATCAAAATTTGCAAGAAGAAGTACAGCGAGAGTTAGAGAAGTTAAAAGAGAATAAATAGTGTGCAAAAAAGCCCATTTCATATGGGCTTTTTTTATCGATATTGCTTTTATCGTATCATTGTTCTTAAAAGAAGAGAAAAAGGAAGTAAAGGCAGCGGGGGTTTTACAGAACGAGAATTAAGGTTCATATAAAAAGACATCTTTATCTCGTAAAGATGCCTTTCTACATTTCTTTCGTTATATCATACTGCAACAATTGCTTTTGATCATAAAACTTCTCAAAAATAATGCCCATTACGTAGAAGAACGATAGACCAAAGCAAATGTGAATGAGTGTAAAGGTAGCTCCGAATGAAGAAAATTCATACACCATAATTGGTAATTTCGCAGTTGTCCAAACGCCTAAGAAAAATACGATGTACCTAATGCTTGCGCCTTTTTTTAATAGTAGTGCTGCAATCGGAAAGGCGATGTAGAGGGGACCAGCTGCAATTCCGCCTAATAATAGGGAGAATAAGATTCCATATATGCCGGACTTTTCTCCCATATATTTCATTAGTGTTTCTTTCTTCACCCACTGATCAAGTAACCCTACAAATATTAGGACAGGGGGGAGTAGAAACAGCATATCTAAAATGCTATTTCCCGTTAATTTTAATGCGCTCCATCCTAAAGATTGGTTTATAAAAGTTAATAAGAGGAGCCCAAACAGTAATATGAAAAAGAAGCGATATCTTTTTAGTTCATTCATACCATCACCACCCAAATGATATATGAGAATAGAAGTGACATGAGTAATGCAGATGCATTACGTGCGTAAGCAAAGCTTCGTCCGAATATCTTTTGTTCCATCGGCAAGGTTGTAATTCCTACTGACATTAATGTAGACATGAGTGCCGCAACTTGAGGAAGGCCTGCGCCGTGCTGTACTAACGTATTACCAAGTGGGAACACGACAAAGCTTGGGATAAGTGCAACGGAGCCGAGTATTGCAGAATAAATAATACCTAAGAATCCAGACTGTTCTCCAATGATGGAAGAGATGAAGGACGGCGTTAAGATAGAAAGTGATAGTCCAACGAAAAGCATAATGGAGAGCATGGCAGGGAGAAGGTTTTGAAATATTTTCCATGATTTTAATAGGGCAGCTTTCGTTTTATTCCGATCCTTCATAAAAGAAATCCCCGTAAGAATAATAGCCAAAGTGTAAAGGATAGCACCATTAATCATGATTAGATTCCTTTAAGTCTTTATATTTGTCTAAGAAAAATGATAAGTTTTTCATTTTTTCTTCAATATCCATTTGAAAATCTGCTAATTGTTCTTTTCCGGCTGTAGTAATTTTGTACATCTTTCTCGGCTTATCTGGAACGGATGTACTTACATAAGATTCAATAGCACCTTCGTTTTCTAATTTCTTCAGCGTGCGGTAAAGGATGGCACTATCGATTGGATTGACCGGAAGTTCTTCTTCACATTTCTGAAGTAGTTGCCCGCCATAGTTATCACCTTCTGCTAAAAATAACAAAAGAAATGCACCTGTATGTCTTCCTGTATGTTTCATGAATATACCTCCTAGAATGAATTGGAATATATACTGTTAATGACAGTATACTGTTGTTAACAGTATATGGTGAATGAATTTCTATGTCAATTTTAAAATGTGCAATTCAAATGTTACTGAGGGGAAATGATAATCCCTGTTTTAATCTTATTAAATAACAAAATAAAAGCCTACTGTTTTCTTGTGACAGTGGCTTTCATAGTTGGTAAACTACTATATTACGCTTAGGGAATCTCGCACTTTGATAGTAACACATATATGTTAATTGCATATTGAGAAATAAAAAAAAGACACTCTCAAGAGTGCCTCTTATTAGCAGCCTAATCCGCCGCCCCAACAGCTAGCTCCAACGATGATTAATAAAATAAAGAGCACAACAAGTAAGGCGAATCCACCGCCAAAACCACAGCCTCCACCACAACTACCACCATAGCCTCCACCATAGCCCATATTAACTCCTCCTTCCATAAAGTCCATATATTAATGGATTTATTTCACTTTATGTTTTTACGGATGAATTGAGCAGGTCCTTTTGAAAAAATAAAAGAACTCGGTATTTTAAGAGAGGTGACGAACTTAAAATACCGAGTATTACGCTTATTACATATGGTATTTTATTCTGTGCATTTGGGGAAAGGAGATCGTTATGGCTAATTCTGAGATGATATTACGTTTACTTACGGATTTAAAGATTGAGCAGCAAGCTTTGAGAGCACAGCTGGAGAAAATACAAATAGCATTAACTATACTTGAAGAAAAATCAGCTACTGTTGAAGGGAAATCAACTACTCTTGAGGAAAAACCAGCTGCTACAAAGCAAAGAGCTTATTCTGGACGCCCGACATCTTTTCGTGATTGGAGAGCAGCTAGTCAAAGGGACTAGTACGTTTTATGAAGGATTACAATCATCCCATTAAAAAGAACCCCATAAATGATAAACCATTCCACTAACAAAAAACACTAATCCTAAAAATAAAACAAGTAAAGCAAGCATTCCATTTTTATTATGTTCCATAAAACTAGCTCCTTTTCATTATACTTTTGTGATCTATATTACTTTATCCCGCTATTTGTGGGAGTCGGGCTGTCCGTAAACGTCCGATTGGTGAAGGCTAATAATCAGTGGGGGATGAACAAAACCCCCACTGATTAAAGTTTCACTTTATCTAGCTGTATCCGAGTAATATTCTTCCGCATTAAATTCTTTAATGAGTGATATGTCGTTTGTATCAGGGTTAAACTTAAATATTTTAATTTGACCAAAGTTATCTTTGTCTGCAAATGTATTCTCACCAATTTGGGTCATATTACTGATATTTGGGGTAGAATCGTTACCATGATCAGTAATTTCCACAACTTTTTCACGGTCCCAGAATGCAACAACAATAATCAAGATGATAAGGCATACACGTATGTAACGCAGTTCTCTTGCAACAGGATGTTCCATATGATAGTCTCCTTTGTCATTTGATAGATTTTGTGTATAAAAGAGATACTTTCTATGAAAAAATAATGAATTGAATATAAATAAAAAAGACACAGTAAAGTGTCTTTTTTATTTGAGTTATGCGCATTGCTAATAAGACGTTAGTTCCTCAGTCTGACTATGAGTAACTATGTAGGATAATTCAATTATAACATTTTAACCAATAATGGGTCTATATGGAATTTGAAGAAGGGCTAAAAAAATGAAGGAAAAGGCTCATAAAAAAGATCGAAAAAGAAAGGCTTTGATTGGTGAGAGCCTGAAATCTTAAGTATAAAAAGAAGACATCAATTAAGATGTCTTTTTTGTACTATGGTAAGTAAAGCGTGGGGATATATTTCCCTTGCTTAGAATGATGAATCGGTTTGCAGCCGCGATACTCGGTGCGATTATTATGTATGAAATTGAACATCATAATTTCATGTGGACGTTTGCTGCTGCAAATACGTTTTTAAAAGCGAGGAAAGTAGCTATTGAAAATATGGAGAGCTTTTTATTATAAAGAAAAGACACCCATATAAGAGTGTCTTTTCCGATAGTTTTTTAGCAGAAGCAAGAAGCTCCAACAATGATTAATAAAATAAACAATACAACTAATAAAGCAAAGCCTCCAGAAAATCCACAGCCGCCACAACTACCACCAAATCCCATAATAGTTCCTCCTTTAATAAGAGGGGAAAACAAGGGGTCACTCATGTATTTTAACGGATTCAAATTACTTTATGTTTTTTACGCAATAATTGAGCAGGTCCTTTTGAAAATAAAGAAAAGACACCCTAAGGTGCCTTTCTCCGACTTGAACCATCTTAATTTTAATAATATGTATTGGACTCCCATCCAAATATTATTTTACCATGTTAAGTTGTTTTATTCATTGAGAAATAAAATTCAAATCTATATTTTGTTGTTTTTGGAAATATTCCATATCAATCATTACAATACACGTTTTAGTTTTTGAATTATGTATCTGTCTAAAAGTTGAAATTAAAAAGAACCCCATAAATGATAAACCATTCCACTAACAAAAAACACTAATCCTAAAACAAAAACAATTAAAGCAAGTATTCCATTTTGATTATGTTCCATAAAATTAGCTCCTTTTAGATTTATTTTTATATACAAAAAAGCCTTTAGTCGTAATTATGGCTAAAGGCTTTGAGCATTATACTTTTTAGTTAATAAAAATTTATCCCGCTATTTGCGGGCTACCCGTAAACGCCCGATTGGTGAAGGCTAATAATCAGTGGGAGATGAACAAACCCCCCACTGATTATAGTTTCACTTTATGATTTTTTATGGATAAAATCCAAATTGGGAACTGAAAATGTACTAGCTTGATAATGAAGCCTGGCTATTAGAATTGAAAAATTTTAGTTTTATTATAATTAATAGAAATGAGAGTAGTGTGAATATAAATCCGCTCCAAATAAGCTGGTGAATACCTAGGTTTGAAATAAACCAGCCTCCAATAGTTGTTCCTAGAGTAATTCCGAGATTTGAGAACGAAACGAATAGACTATTACCAAATTCAGGTACTTCTTTTGCTTCGCTTATTAACCATGTTTGACCAACAATTAATCCACCAGCATGTACGATTCCCCAAATGAATACGATAAAAATCATTGGAACAAGGTAGGAACCTAAATAATAAACCAATATGTAAACAACAGAATATAGAATAGGGAATGATATTACGGTGTTTATTATGCTTTTTTGCAGGAGACTACCAAATAAATGATTACCTAAAATCATAACTATACCAAATATGAATAGCATGATACTGATGAGAGATCCATTCATGGAAGTTACTTTTGCAAGGTACTCGGCGAAGTAGCTGTATACGGAAAACATGGCTGCAAAAAGGAATGTGACGGTTAAAATATTTAACCATAATCCTGGTTTGCTGAGTATACGAATTTGTTTGCCGAAAGACATTTTTTCTTTAACAGGCATAGAAGGAAGGAAGATTAGTATTCCAATGAATGCAAGGGCGTTAACAAGCGCTCCGAATAAGAAAGCAATTTCGAGTGAAAATTGGTCTGCAAGGTAAGAGGTTAGTGGTACACCTAAAGCAAAGCCAACCGTAATTCCCATAAAAACTTTTGTAACCGCTTGACCGCTTTTTTCTGGAGGGACAAGTTTAGCAGCTGTTACAAGAGCGATTGAAAAGAAGAGTGGGTGAAGTGCTGCCGGTAAAATACGAAAAATAAGCATGATTTCAAATTGTGTTGTATAAGCGTAGATTATATTTGAAATAACAAATGTAAAAATTGCTGTTAATAAAATTATTTTGCGATTAATACTAGAGACGAGCAGAATTAAAAACGGACCAGAAATAGCAACAACTAGTGCGAATATACTTACTAAAAATCCGGCTTGTGCAGTTGAAATACCGAATTTTTGAGTGATTTGTGGTAATACGCCGACAATACCCATCTCGGTAGTAATAATTCCGAACACACCTATTGCGAGTGTCAGAATAAGTAAAGGATTTACTTTTTTCATTTATAAAACTCTCCATTCGTATCAGTATTTTGAAAGTGAATTCATTAACAAAGAAGCATTATTACAAGGATGATTGGATGTCAATATTATTAGGATTATGTAATTCGAAACACAATAACAGATATCTAAATAACTAGATATGATATGTTAAAAAAATTCTCCTTTCTATGTTTCTTGCTTTTATAGGTAGTGCAATTTTATAAAAAAGTAATTGGATGCCTGTAAAAAAGCAGATTATGTGAAAGCTAATAATCAATTGATATGCAGATTGATTATTAGCCTTCATTTTATAATTCGTTTTGAACGTATTCAGAAAACTCTCGTATTGTTTTTTCATTTCGACGATAGTATGTCCATTTTCCAATTCGGTCAGAGTCTAGTAGTCCTGCTTTTTTCATAGTTAATAAATAACTAGAAATAACCGATTGGGCTAAGCCAGTTTTAAGCTGGATATCTCCTACACACACTCCAACTTGAAAGTTAAGGCCTTGCTCTAGATAAGGTTTTTCATCGAAATGGTTTTCTGGATTTTTTAACCATGATAAAATTTGACATCTTGTTTCATTTGACAATGCTTTATAAATTAATAAAGGTTCCATAAGGATATTATATCTACTTTTATAGATTTGTAAATGGGTTTTTGCTCATTTTAAGGAAAGAAGGTATACGCGATCCCCTTAAATAGGAATGAGGTGCTCTAGTAATGAGGGCTTTTTTATTTGATGATGATACTACTTGCGATGTGAAAGAATAATTTGTTGAGTATTTAGATGAGTTCGATATTGATGAAGATTTAGAGATTATGTCTTTAGTATTTATCGGTCTTGCGGCAATACAACTGGAGAAAGATTGTCTTCAAGAAGAAGTGCGCAGCCATGCGATTATATTAATTGAGCAAGGTTCCGATGAGGAAGATTATGAAGAGAGAAAGAAAGTTTTAATTGCATTAAAGCGACAGTTAATAAACTGTTAGTAGCTTGAAAAAGTACAAATGCCTGTTTAAAATGATGTGGCATTTGTTTTTCCTTGTAAAAAAATGTTCAATAATTTATCGTTGCAAACGCTTACTCTTTGTGTATAATAAGGGTAAGTTAATAATTAAAAGGATTGTTACTGTTCGGCAGGCAAAACCTAAATTGATCCAAGGAGGCTACATATGTAGTTTTTTGGAATCAGTTTAGGTTTTTTTATTACCTTTTGTGACTTTAAGAAAAAGAAGGCGGAACAATATGAGAATCCACAAAATCTTAAATAACAATGTTGTTTGTACGAAAAAGGAGAATGAAACTGAAGTAGTACTAATGGGCAGAGGTTTGGGATTTCAGAAAAAAGTAGGCGACACAATTGATGAATCTAAAATAGAAAAAACCTTTGTTTTAGAAACAAAAGAATTATCAGAGAAACTTGCTAGATTGTTAACTGAAATTCCTGTACAGAATTTAGAAATTACAGAGAGAATTATTCAGTTTGCTAAAACAGTTTTGCCGGGATCTTTAAGTGATTATATTTATCTTACGTTAACGGATCACTTAAGTTTTGCGTTAACGCGGCATAAAGAAGGAATGGATCTCAAAAATACCTTGCTTTGGGAAATTAAGAGGTTTTATCAGAAAGAGTTTGAAATCGGTCTACAAGCTTTACGTATTATTGAAGAAGAGACTGGGTTTAAACTTTCTGAAGATGAAGCAGGGTCAATTGCACTACATTTTGTTAATGCACAGCAAGGAGAGCCGGCGATGCAGCAAACGGTGGCGATGACGAAAATCGTCCAAGATATTTTAAATGTTGTAAAGTACCACTATAAGATGAACTTAGATGAAAGTTCATTTAATTATAGTCGGTTTGTAACGCATTTACGATATTTTGCCCAGCGTTTAATGCAGAAGGAATTAAATTCGGCAGATGATGATTTTTTATATGAGCAAGTGAAAAGTAAGTATCATGAAGCGTATTGTTGTACAGAAAAAATAGAAGCATACTTACGAAAAGCACATAATAGTCATCTTTCAAAAGATGAAAAAGTTTATTTAACGTTGCACATTCATCGTGTAACGAAACGCAATGAATTATGTAATTGAATAAACGGGATTGTTACTGTTTGGCAGGCAAAACCTAAATTGACTTCTAATTGAGTGATTCGTATGTATCACGCGGTTAGAGTTAGTTTAGGTTTTTTCTTTTATAAATGATAAATGGGATGATTGTAAGGAGGGGGAACTACTATGAAGTATGAACAATTGGCAAAAGACATACTGAAACATGTAGGCGGAAGAGAAAATATAAATAGCGTTGTACATTGTATAACGCGTTTACGGTTTCAGTTAAAAGATGAAGGGAAAGCGAATACGGAAATACTGAAAAATATGGAAGATGTTGTGACTGTTATGAAAAGCGGTGGGCAGTATCAGGTTGTTATTGGTAATCATGTGTCTGATGTATATAAAGCAGTCGTTTCGGTTGGAGGATTTCTAGAAAAAGAAGAAGAAGCAGATGGTGAGAAGGGAAAGAGCAGTCTTATAGATATTCTTTCTAGTATTTTCACTCCTATTTTAGGAGTATTAGCTGCAACAGGGATGATTAAAGGATTTAATGCACTATTTGTAGCTTTAGGTTGGTTAAGTACTCAGTCAGGAACGTATCAAATATTAAATGCGGTAGGCGATTCGTTATTTTATTTCTTCCCAATCTTCTTAGGGTATACAGCAAGTAAGAAATTTGGAGGATCGCCGTTTATTGGTATGGCGATTGGGGGCTCTTTAGTTTATCCAGCTTTATCAGGGTTACAAGCAAGTGAACCATTATATACGTTATTTGCAGGAACGATGTTTGAATCACCAATTCATATTATGTTTTTAGGAATACCAGTTATTTTGATGAGTTATGCATCATCTGTTATTCCAATTATCATCGCTGCTTATTTTGGATCGAAAGTAGAAAAGTCTTTAAAGAAAGTTATTCCGGATGTTGTGAAAACATTTTTAGTACCATTCTTTACATTACTAATCGTTGTACCGGTTACATTTCTTGTTATTGGCCCAATTGCGACGTGGGCAGGACAATTTTTAGGACAAGTTACACTTTGGGTTTATAATTTAAGCCCGTTAGTAGCAGGTGTGCTACTTGGCGCTTTCTGGCAAGTACTTGTTATTTTCGGTCTTCATTGGGGAATCATTCCGATTGGCTTTAATAATTTAGCAGTGCACGGTATCGATCCTATACTAGCGCTCATATTTGCTGCTTCATTCGCTCAAATTGGTGCTGTTCTTGGGGTTTGGATGAAAACGAAAGAGCAGAAATTAAAAACGCTAAGCATTCCAGCTTTTATTTCAGGTATTTTCGGCGTTACAGAGCCGGCGATTTATGGTATTACACTTCCTCTTAAAAAGCCGTTTATTATGAGCTGTATTGCGGGAGGAATTGGCGGTGGAATACTTGGTGTATTCGGTACACAAGGATTTATGACAGGTGGACTTGGTATATTTGCGCTTCCAACATTTATTAGTCCGAAAGAAGGAATCACGGCTGGATTTTGGGGAGCGATTATTGCGATGGTTGTATCCTTCGTAATAGGTTTTGTTCTTACTTACTTATTTGGTTTTACTAAAAAGCAAACATCTACAGAAACAGCTGAAGCAATTGATAAAATAGCTGCATCAAATCATGATGAAGTAATCTTTAGTCCTTTTCATGGTGTAGTTAAGCCGCTCCAAAATATTGATGATGCTGCATTTGCATCCGGTGCGTTAGGTGAAGGGGTTGCAATTGAGCCTTCAGAAGGAAAGTTGTTTTCACCAGTATCAGGTACGATTTCTGCACTTTTCCCAACGAATCATGCAGTAGGAATTACGGCGGATTCAGGTGCTGAAATTTTAATCCATATTGGGATGGATACAGTGAAACTAGATGGGGAATTTTTCTCTTCTCATATTGAACAAGGAGCGAGAGTAGAAAAAGGACAATTACTTATTGAATTTAATATAGCTGAAATTCAAAAGGCGGGTTATATTGTGACAACACCAGTTGTTGTTACAAATTATGATAAATATAGCATCAAGAAAATTGAATTAGAAAATATTCAAGCAGGAGATTCCTTACTAGAGTTAGGAGTTAAATAGTAGTTATATTTCATACAGGTTCAAACGAAGAAAGGTATTCTTTGAAAATCGTAATACCTTTCCTCGTTAATTCTTATATAAAGGAGTTTTTATATATGTCTAAAGTTATTTTTCCTAAAGGATTTTTATGGGGTGGAGCGATTGCGGCCAATCAAGTTGAAGGAGCATATTTAGAAGACGGAAAAGGATTAACGACGGTTGATCTATTACCAACTGGCGAAAAACGTTGGGACATTATGAAAGGGAATATTCATTCTTTTGCACCGGTAGAAGGGGATTTTTATCCATCACACGAAGCGATTGATTTTTATCATCGTTATAAAGAAGATATTGCTCTGTTTGCAGAGATGGGATTTAAAGCGTTACGCGTATCTATTGCTTGGACACGTATTTTCCCAAATGGTAATGATGAACAGCCGAATGAAGCAGGATTACAGTTTTATGATGAATTATTTGATGAACTTTTGAAGCATGGCATTGAACCAGTCGTTACGATGGCTCACTTTGATGTTCCAGTTCATTTAGTAGAAAAGTATGGAAGCTGGAGAAATAGAAAACTTGTGAGCTTCTTTGAAACGTATGCAAAAACTATTTTTAATAGATACAAAGATAAAGTGAAATATTGGATGACATTTAATGAAATTAATATGCTTTTACACTTACCTTTCATGGGAGCAGGGTTAGCTTTTAAAGAAGATGAGAATAAAAAACAAATTCAGTATCAAGCAGCGCATCACCAGCTTGTCGCAAGTGCTTTAGCTGTGAAAGCGTGTCATGAAATTATTCCAGATGCGAAGATTGGTTGTATGCTTGCTGCAGGTGCGACGTATCCATATACATGTAATCCAGATGATGTTTTACGCGCGATGGAACAAGACCGTGAATCATTCTTCTTCATTGATGTACAAGCGAGAGGAGCATATCCTGGGTATGCGAAACGATTCTTTAAAGATAACAATTTAACAATTGAAATGGAAAAAGAAGACGAATCCATTTTGAAAGAGTATACCGTTGATTATATTGGATTTAGCTACTATGCAAGTAGAGCAACAAGTACGGATCCGGAAGTGCTAAAAAGTATAACGAGCGGAAATGTATTTGGTTCTGTTGAAAACCCATATCTTGAAAAATCAGAGTGGGGATGGACGATTGATCCGAAAGGCTTCCGTATTACAGCGAACCAACTTTATGATCGCTATCAAAAACCTTTATTTGTCGTTGAAAATGGTCTTGGTGCAATTGATCAATTAAATGCTGAAGACGAAGTAAACGACGACTACCGTATTGATTACTTGCAAAAACATATGACGGAAATGTCAGAAGCAATCCAAGATGGAGTAGATATTATCGGATATACAAGCTGGGGACCGATTGATCTTGTAAGTGCCTCTACTGGAGAAATGAAAAAACGTTACGGATATATATACGTTGATAAAGATAATGAAGGAAAAGGGTCATTAAAAAGATCGAAGAAGAACAGCTTCAATTGGTATAAAGAAGTAATTGAGACGAATGGTGAGAGTCTGGAATCTTAAGTATAAAAGGAAGACATCAATTAAGATGTCTTCTTTTACTTGTACAATCCAAATGAGTTAAGGAGGTATATGTAGATCCTTGAAAATGAGAATGAGGTGCTCTAATAACGGGCTTATTTTTGCTTCGTTTGCTGTTACATAGTATGTTTGTTAACGTCAAGAAGCATTAGAAAAAGCAGGATAATAATGTTAAATTGGCTGCCATTCGCAGGAATTTAAGCCTTGCACTTATGACTATTTGGTTTAGCAATCGATATGTTGTGTTGAAACGTCAATATATCTTAAAAAGGAGCTCTCTTTATCAAGAGAGCTCCTTTTCCTATTTCTTCTTCTTTTCTGTCGGTTGGCTTTGTTTAGCGAAATTAGATGAATCATCGAAATTCGGTTGCTTTTTACCAGCATTATTACTTCTACCTTTTCCCATATGTAATGCACCTCCCCTCACCCTTACTATTCCCAATAAAAAAATCCTCTTGCATCCAAGAGAATTTTTTATTTGGCTCTTATTAATAATGCCCAACTGTTCCCGTGCATCATTGTTTATAGGGGTAGCGTCAGGTTTATGCGGATTTATAACGTTTAGGAAGTTTTAACCCATTAAAAAAGATCGAATTTTTTAAACGAACGACGAACCGCAGGCTCGGTGTCAGTCTTCGATTGCCTGGTAGACCATGGTCCAGAAGTCGTGGATAAGCCGTGCGGAATTCGGGACTGATAGCCCGACCTGGGTAAGCAGGATTCCGGTGAGCTGGTTGTCCGGGTCGGCGTAGGTCGTGGTGCCGCTTCCACCGTCCCAGCCGAACTGGCCGATGGGCGCGTAGTCGCCACGGTAGGTGCGCACCGCCATCCCGAAGCCCCATCCACCGTGCTGCCCTTGGCCGAATGACACATGGACGTTGCCCTTGGCCATGGCGTTTCGAGCTGCTTGCTGCTCGGGCGTGAGGCGGTTGGTGGTCATCAGCTGGACGGCGGGCCGGGACAGGATCCGTTCGCTTTCGTGCATCCCATGATTCAGCAGCATCCGTAAATAAGCGTTGTAATCGTCGACGGTGGAGACCAGCCCACCGCCGCCGCCCTGGAACGCCGGAGGCTGGCTCCAGCGTCCCCCCTTGGCCTCGTCCCACACGATGAACTCTCCAGTCTGTGGGTCGGGGGCGTAGAGGGTGGGCAACCGGTCGATCTTGTTGGCGGGCACGTGAAACCCGGTGTCCTTCATGCCTAGGGGGTCGAAGATGCGTTCGCGCAGGAACGTCTCAAACGACTGGCCCGTGACCCTGGCGATGAGTACGCCGAGTAGATCGTTGCTGATATGGTATTGCCAGCGCTCTCCGGGCTGGTACATCAGCGGAAGCTCGCCAAGGCGGCGCATCCACTCATCCGGCTCGGGCATCGGCACCGGTAGATCGGGCGTGAGCCCCTTCTCGAAGATCGCGTTCATGATCGGAGTGCCCAGCGACGTAATATCCATGCCGAGCCCGAACGTGGAAGTCAGCAGGTCCCGTACGGTAATCGGCCGCCGCGCTGGCACGGTATCGTCCAGCGGGCCGTCGATCCGCTTCAGCACCCGCCGGTCAGCGAGTTCCGGTAGCCATGTGTCTACCAGGTCATCCAGCCGCAGCTTGCACTCGTCGAGCAGGATCATTGCCGCCGCAATCGTAAGCGGCTTGGACGTCGAGGCCATCCGAAAGATCGTGTCCCGGCGCATCGGCGCACCACCATCATGGCGCATCGTGCCGAGCGCTTCGACTTGCGTCTCACCGTTCCGGCTGACTAAGGCGACGACCCCAGGAATCTTCCCGGAATCGACATGTCGTGCCAGCATGTTGCGCATTTTGTGCAGCCCTGTTTCGGAGAAGCCTTTGTTACTTTGTCCCATCATGAATCTCTCCTTTTTTCCCAGCCCTATTGTTTTAAAAATACAAATTCTCTTTTGTTATTCATGCTTGAAAGACCTTTGTCAAAAAGGTGGATTCGATGCATGAATAACAAAAGAGAATGAATATTGGCAATCAAAATCTGACTCACTTCCTTTTCTAGGTTATCAGAATTGAGATATGTCCTGCACTTAGCATAGAGCCATGTGTTCATCAGATGTTTATTCTACAAGCGTTGTCTTGCCCACCCCATTGGAGCCGAGCAGGGCGAAAATACTGCCCTTTTTGGGGAATAACTTTAGCTTTCTAGATGCCCTATCTAAATCCCTTCCATAAAGATTGAAGCCCACAAAAAATTGTAGCTAATATAAATGAAGCATATAATAATAGAACTTATGAATTTGGTAACACATACTCAGGAATAGGCTCAGATGGTATAGAGATTAGCGTGTATCTAGATAAAAATGGGGAAATCATCTCTGCTTTCCCATCGGAATAAATTTTATTTTTAGTATAAAGGAGTACAATAGTAATGAAATATCCATATAGTTTTGAAGTACTTACCAACGGAAAATTAGTTATGAGACTTCCCAGAGAAATTAAACTTATTGAAACTTGTTTAGGCGTTGAAGTTTCTGCGTTTGGAGATTGGATTTTAGAAGAAATAGTGTTTTAAACGGGGAAAAAGATTGCGTGGAAGTAAATGGCAACATTTGCGGTTTAGAAATTCGGAAAGATACAACTATCGTCCTAGACAATTTGGCCGAAGATGGTAAGGGAGAATTTTGCGAGATAGAAACGGTTGAATTAGTAGACTTAATTCATATTTGGCTAGATAAACGAAAAGAATTTAAAAAAGGGAAAAATAAAGAATTGTAATAATTTAAGTGGCTGACTTCTATATGAAGTCGGCTTTATCTATTGTTTCACACACCTCCCGTTATCTTACGTTTTAAGATCGTTTTTTCTAGATAATTATTAGCAATAGTCATCGCAAGAGGTTCTGAAGATATTTTAGAGATGACTATTGCTAAAATTGTCTTACAAAAGAAGAGCAAGGACGTTATATTCGAACAGGATATCCCGTAAGATAGAAATTTAGGAGGCTATTTATGAATGATAAAGATTATATTTATGAAGAATTAAGTGACTTTTTAGATGGAACATTCCATCAAGATATGGGAACACCAGAAAAAGCCTTACACGAATTTATAGAAGAAGCCCACAAAGTTTGTATAGAAAATACTATAAAGTACATAACTGCATTTTTAAACAGTGATCCATCCACGGAAAAAAAAGAAGAATTCATTGAATATTATACTGACATTTATTTTCCTGCTTTAAAACTAACTCCCCTAGAATGGCTTGAACAAACAGGTGAAACGTTAAAACAAGCATTAAAAAATACTTAGTAAAAATCGATCGCCCATAGTAGGCGGTCTTTTTTTCTTAAAGGATCTGCTCAATTAATGCTTAAAAACATAAAGTAAAATGAATCCGTTAAAATACATGTGTGACCTTGCATTTCCCCTCCTACTCAAAGGAGAGATTAACATGGGCTTTGGTGGTAGTTGCGGCGGAGGCTGCGGTTTTGCTGGAGGATTTGCTTTATTAGTTGTACTATTTATTTTATTAATCATAGTTGGAGCCTCTTGCTTCTGCTAAAAAAACTATCGGAAAAGACACTCATATATGAGTGTCTTTTCTTTATGAAAAAATACCTACACAATGTGCAAGTATTATATTTAGTTATATCAAATCTTCAATCACAGGATCATCATAACAAAATGTACCGTCAATCTTCTTCTTGGGGTCAATCCGTTCTATTAGCTTAATGGCTATGCGGCGAGAACCCTAAAAGAAAAAGAATAAATCCAAAAAGTACCCACATTTTTTAAAATGTGGGTACTTTTTGGATTTATAAGGGCATTTTGGCACAGGTGCTCGGTAAAGTTTCTGTTTGTCCGAAACTTTACGTAGATTACAGATAACATTCACAGTAACTCCAGATACGTGTTTTAAGATGAAGTTCATCAAACACAAGGAGATGATAGACATGTTTAAAACATTATTAGCAGGAACACTTTTAAGTACAGGATTATTAGCGGGTGGTGCAGTAGGCACAGAAGATGTGAAAACGGACAAACTAAAGTCAAATGAAAAAATAGAATGGAGACAAACAAATAAAAGTGAAAAAGAATCCGCAAAAAAGATGGGAAAAGGTACAGAAGTTGGTCAAAATCAACCGATGTCAGTTACAACAAGTGTAGATGGAACAACAACTTCTTCGCCAATCCATAACTTACCTGAAGACGCAGTGCCAGCAATTCCTAACGAAGATGTAAAATCTAACAATAGTCAAACTTTTGAAATGCCTGAGGACACTGAATCACAAACTGGATTCGAAATTGGAGCCCCTGAAAAAATGGAACATGCAAAAACTGTTGAAAGATCAGAAGGTACAGATTTTCAACAAGGGAAAAATTCACCAACAAAAAAGGAAATTAAATAGTATATAGTTATAACGAAGAGCATCCAAAAAGTGGTGCTCTTTTTATATTATAGGGTCACCATATCGTAAACTTTATGTAATTATACATATTTGTAAAAAATACACTAAATAAATATTACATGTAGTAAAATACAAATTGTGGACACGTTCTATAAAGCAGATTCTTTTGAAAGGCGTAACATATCAATCAGTATATAAGATGTGGCGTCACTCCAATACTGATCTCAAATCTCTTATATTTTGTGAACTAACAATCTGGTGTATATAGACGATTCTGTTTTATAGGGTGTGTTTACAGGTATAACAAGGGGTAATACGGATAGATTTGTATTAAATGAAAATGGTTCAAGTCGGAGGAAGGCACCTTAGGGTGTCTTTTCTTTATTTACAAAGGGACCTGCTCAATTAATCCCTAAAAACATAAGGTAAAGTGAACCCAGTGGAATGCATGTGTTACCTCGCGTTTTCTCCTAAAAAAGGAGGGATTGATATGGGATATGGCGGTAGTTGCGGTGGAGGCTGTGGCTTTGGTGGTGGATTCGCGTTACTTGTTGTGCTCTTTATTTTATTAATAATAGTTGGAGCTAGCTGCAACGGATTCGGCTGCTAAGGAGAGGCACTCATGAGAGTGTCTTTTTTTATAGGGTATTGCACCATAAAATGAAGAAATTCATTGTTCTCCATAACGAAAATTTGATTTTTTTACAGTTATTCAAGATAAGCGGTTCTGGTGCAAAAATAGGTCATAGTCTTACTTTCATTCCTAGATACAACTTGTTGAACTGATAAATGGGGGTGATGACAGGGTAGTTGGTACTACTCCTTAACGTAGAATGGTGAAGGGAAACTTTTTTGTCATAGAGAATATATACAGAATAGGAATCTAAGTATGTACTTTCAGGTGGAGGGAGAAATCTCATGAATAAATTTGTAAATGACAAGTTTTATGAAACGAGAAATAACCTATTAAAGGAGATTAATTTATTGAGTGATGCTCAATTCAATAGTAAGCCAGATATGAATAAATGGAGTGTAGTACAAGTTTGTCACCACTTAGTTTTATTAGATGAGGCAGCTATAAAAGTTATTTCATTTGGATTAAAAGAGATTGATAATACCCAAAAAGAGCGTCAAGAAATTCACTCTATATTGTTAGATAGAACGAAAAAATTTACAGCTCCAGAAATTCTTGAACCAAGCTTGGAACCATTTGAAGTTCAACAAATGATTGATTTGTTAAACGATTCGAGAAAAAAATTGATGACTTTTCTTAGTACAATAGAAGATGAATCTATGTTAGCGAAAAAATCAGTGAAGCATCCTGCTCTGGGAGAATTACTTCTTGATCAATGGATAGAACTGATATATTTGCATGAACAGCGTCACATAGAACAAATAAAAGAGATAAAACTACTTTTTGAAAATAGTTTAAAATAATGAAGTCTTTGCTAAATATATATTTAGCAAAATAAGGATAAATCATAGTTACATAAGCAAAAAGACACCATGTATGGTGTCTTTAATAATCAAATCTATATTTTGTAGCAAAAGTAATATCTTTAAAAAAAGATATTACTTATATAAATTATTTACTTAATGCATCGCATAATTTCTATTTGGAAATTTCAGGATTCATTTTACTAACTGATTTATAATTACTATAGATTCAGCCAATGGAAGAGAAGAAGGGGGATGGATATTTATATTGGATAGTATAAACCCCTATATTCTCTGATCAATTTTATTTAATCTTACCAACTACCCACTCCAACATCAGCCTTCAACCACTTTACCCAATCCAAATCCTCTACCTTAAGCAAACTCAATGAAACACCCTTCATATCTAAAGAAGTTAACAGCGTACCAACCTTTACGAATTTAACTTGTAAGCCTTCCAGCTCGCATAAACGGCGAATGTCGTTTGCGAAAATGTATTGTTCCATTACTGGTGTCGCACCGAGTCCATTAATGAGGATGGCGAAGTTGTCACCTTTTCTCCAGCGGTAAATGCTTTTTAGTTTGTTCATCAGTTCGATCGCTAATATTTCAGAAGAGGATAGCGCTTCTTTACGGTAACCTTGTTCACCGTGGATACCGACGCCGTAAAAGACTTCATCGTCGTTTAATGTGAAGGAAGCTTTTCCTTGGACTGGATCATTCGCAGGTGAAAGGGCAACTCCTAATGTATGTAAGTTTTCGATTACCGAGCGACCAAGTGTTGTTAGTTTTTCTAAAGAATGACCTTCAAGAGCGGCCGCACCTAATATTTTTTGCACGAAAACAGTGCCAGCTACGCCGCGTCTTCTTTTATTAAAGGAAGCATCATCTTCAATTGAAACGTCGTCATTTACGATGATGTGGTCAACCTGTCTACCTTCTTCTTTTGCGATTTGTTCTGCAGCTAGAAAGTTTGCTACGTCATCTTTAAAGTTTTTAATGATGAATAAAATACTTTTTTCTTTTGGCATGAGGCGAGTGGCCATGGCGATTTGTTCCACTGTAGGCGGAGTGAAAATATTTCCGTTTACTGCCGCTGTAAGCATTCCTTTTCCTACATAGCCAATATCAGCAGGTTCATGTCCGCTACCACCACCACTAATAATGACAACGTTTTGCTTCATTTTTGCGATACCTTTTACATAAATGATGTTATTTGTTTCGTCGTAATTTACTTTGTCGTTATGTTCAAAATAAAAGCCATGTAGCATATCTTGAACAATATTTTCTACATCATTCATAATCTTTTTCATTGTTCTTGCCACCTTATGATTTGTTTGCTGATTGTTCGAGTAAAAGTAATAATTGATTATTTATCATATTCTTCATGAGTGAAGACATAATGGATGGATCTACTTCGCACTTGCTTTCAATCCAATCTTTTATCGTTCCAACGAAGCCGTGACTATAAAAGGAGGCAATTGTATTTTTTGTCTCATTCGAAAGGCTGAATCTACAGCTCATGGATAGTTCATCAATAATCTTCATATATAAGTTTTTCGTATGCTCAAATAAATAGTGATTAAATGAGTTTTGCTCTGTTACTTTAAATGCATTTCGGTAAAACTTTTGATTTTCATAAAAGTAATCAAATAATAAATCGAAAATATTTTCCCATGTTTCATAATCGAGAAAGTCTATAATGTTTTCCTTCGTTTCTTCTCTATAAATCCAGCTTAATAGTTCGAATTTATCTTTAAAATGATAATAAAAGGTTTGCCTGCGCATTTGACAGTGTAACATAATATCGCTTACTGATATTTTATGAAACGATTCCGTTTCCATTAAATGTTTCAATGAGTTAGCGATTATCTTTTTAGAAATTATAGAAGAGGTCATCTTAATCATCCCTAGAATGTAGTAATATGAAAATCCTATCTACAAATGAAAGAAGTGTCTTTAGACAAATTGCCCATTTTGTCCGTTTACTATAAAACGCTTTCATTTTAACATGAGTAGTAAGAAGAAGATTTCAAATATATCACAATATATTAAAGGAATTGAGGGAGAATCACAATGAAAAAGATTATAAATAAACCTGAAACATTAGTAATGGAGATGTGCAACGGAATGGTTATGGCTCATCCAGAACTTGAGTTTTTGAAAAAATATAAAGTCATTAAGAAGAAAGAAATGAATGAAAATAAAGTGACGTTAATTAGCGGCGGCGGTAGTGGTCATGAGCCAGCGCATGCAGGGCTAGTCGGAAAAGGGATGTTAGATGCAGCAGTGTGCGGAGATGTGTTTGCTTCTCCTTCACAAATTCAGGTATATCAAGCAATTAAAGAGACAGCTAGTAAAAAAGGAACGTTATTAATTATTAAAAATTACAGCGGCGATATTATGAATTTCAAAAATGGTTCGCATTTAGCGACTGAAGATGGAATTGAAGTCGACTACGTAAAAGTGGACGATGATATTGCGGTAGAAGATAGTCTTTATACAGTAGGACGCCGCGGCGTTGCGGGAGTTATTTTAGTTCATAAAATTGCCGGCGCAGCAGCGGAAGCAGGTATGGATTTAGGAGCGGTGAAAGCCGCCTCGGAAAAAGCAGCGGCTAACGTGCGTACGATCGGTTTAGCACTAACTTCTTGTACAGTTCCAGCGAGTGGATCACCTACTTTTACACTTGCTGAAGATGAAATGGAATACGGCGTTGGTATTCACGGTGAACCAGGAATTAAACGTGAAAAAACGATGTCAGCAGATGAATTAGCTAACCGTATGACAAATGATTTAATAAAAGATTTAGGAGTAAAAGCTGGCGAGGAAATCGCGCTTCTAGTAAATGGTTTTGGCGGAACACCACTGCAAGAATTATACTTATTTAATAACGCAGTTACGAGAGAATTAGCTGCTAGAAACATTAAAATTAATAGAGTATTCGTCGGTAACTATATGACGAGTATCGATATGGCTGGTATGTCTTTAACAGTAATGAAGTTAGATGATGAGCTAAAAACATTATTATCGAAAGAGTGCAATACACCTGCATTTAAAGTAGATGGACCAGTTGAGAGTGTAGAGTATGTTAATGTGCTTGAAGATGTAGAAGAGAAAGAAGTTTCATTTGAAATAGAAACAGCGGAAGAGCATGCTGTTATAAAAGATAATGTCATTACATTAAACAACATGATTTATCTCGTTGATAAAATGAGCGACGTCATTATTAAAAATGAAGTACCGTTCTGTGAGTTAGATACACATGCAGGTGACGGCGACTTCGGAATGAGTGTGGCGAAAGGGTTTAAGCAATTAAAACGTGAATGGCAATCTATTTTAGGACAAGAGAATGTAACGATTGGATTGTTCCTTGACAGTTGTTCAATGATTATTATGGAACATTGCGGCGGCGCTTCAGGTCCAATTTGGGGCGGAGCATTCCGCGCAGCTAGTAAAGCGGCAGGCGAAAAATGTGAGCTAACAGCCAAAGAGTTCGCTGAAATGTTACAAGCGGCACTTCACGGCATACAGTCTATCGGTGAAAGATCATTCGGTAGAGGAGCGGTAGTTGGTGATAAAACGCTTGTTGACGCACTTGCGCCATGTGTAGACTCTTGGATCGATAGCGCTTCAAACGAAGTAGACGTGAAAACGGCCTTTGAAAAAGGAGCAGAAGCAGCGGTTAAAGGAGCAGAATATACGAAAGAAATCGTCGCTCGCATGGGCCGCGCCGGTACAGTTGGTGAAAGAAGTTTAGGATATCCAGATGCAGGTGCGCATGCGCTTGGGGTTATCTTTACGGAGATTGCGGGTAGTTTGAAATAGAAATTAGAAGATCCCCTCTACCTTAAGGTGGAGGGGATCTTTTAATATAGTTGAATGATATATTAATGTGGTTTAGAAGCAAATCAATTACTTTAGTTGCAAATGATTTCGGTGCAGAGTTCAAGGTTAAATGGGCTGAAGTTAATAAGTAGTCTGCTATATGTTGTTTAAGAAAGGGCACTCCATTGAGGGAGTGCCCTTTTCGTAATTAATGATGTTAACGGATAAAAAACTCTTTGTATTACCAGGAGTCACCGTGGCTGGATTGCATGTACATAATTGTACTAGATTTAGTCGAATCAACTTGTTCCTTAGATTCTGATTGTGAAGGTGATGCTAATCCTATAGATAAAGCAGCTGAAAGGGTTAAACCTAAAATCGTTCCGAAAATTTTCTTCATTATTTTAACGCTCCTTTTTCGAAAGTTTTTTCTTTAGCTTGATGACTAAGATAAAAGTATTTACTAGCAGTTAAGTCGTTACTTTCTTCGTAAAACTTAACTGCTAGTTTTTCAGTGTATTCTTGTGTGTAATTATAGAGTTGTTGTGTGTCGAAAAATGAGATAGCTTCCAAAGATAATTCTTCGAGAATAACAGCTGGAACACCTTTATTCATACAATCTAAAAGTTTGAAATGATATAGGTATTCTTTGTTGTCTAGCTTCTCACAAATTGCTAATCCTCGTTCGATTAACTCGGCAGACTGTTCAAGTTCACCAATCTTTAAATGTTCTCTAGCTTTAAGGAAGATGGCCCTAAAATGCTCTGGAGTTTTAGTTGTTACTTCTGATAAGTGTCGAATTGCTAAAGTGGATAAGTTTTGGCTACTATATAAAAAACCTAAATTATTGCGGACTCTTAATATTAGGGAATCCTCATTATTTTTACGTAAAATATCTATTGCAGAATTAAATTTTTCTTCTGCCACAGGGAATTGTCTTATATCAATACATGCTAAACCGTATAAGTTCTCACAAGCGGCAACATTATTTTCATAACCATTATGTTTAGAGAAAATCTCTTTAGCTTTAGTCACATGTTGAATTGCTAATAGAGGTTGATAGGTATGAAGATAGAAGTTAGCAAAACGATAGCTAAATTCGGCTATTTCAAGATCGTCATGAATATGTTGTAATAGCGTTTCGGCTTTTTCGTAGTATTCCCAGGCTTCATTGTTGTTTGAAATTAGTGTGGCGTGAATTCCTTTGAAAAAGTGATAATAATAAGACAACGATTCATTTTTTGGTATATCCAGTGAATCAATTGCCTGGAAGCTTGTTGGTGTGATGCTTAAATGATCAAGCAGAACTTTAAAGCGAAAAGTAAGAAGTGAGTAATGGAATAGTAAATTTGAATCTTCATTAATACTATTTATGTATTTATCAATCTCGTCTTTTAAGTGCTGTGCTTCCTTTAGATGCTGAGCACGTATCTCTTGATACCAGGTATTTAGCAGTTGTGTAATTTTATCGCCAATTTTAAGCTGATTTACCATGATTCTCCCCGCTTTCAACTGTATTTTATTTATATATGAGTATGTATATACTAGCAAGAAAAATGTGGTAGTAGAGCTTCGTTTTGAAAGAAAAATGTTTTTTAACAATTTTCAGATAATTTAAAAGTGATTAGAATACAATAAAAAGGAATCTAATTGGATTCACTAGGGCATATATTATTTAATGAGTTTTATTTAAATAAAACCTTTAATGAATGTAGTAATATCAGTAGAATATAAGGTCATAATTACAACGACTATATACATAGCTAATAGAGATTTGGCATTTTTTTGTTCTTTTACTTGATTCTTATTAAGAGTCATTAGGTAAAGGAAAGTGAGTGCAGTTCCAATAACGGTACATGCTAGTAATATTTTTGGGAATAGATCCGCCTGTTCTGATGCAACACGTATTAAAGTATTAACATCGATTCTGAATGCTACAAGTGGTACCTATGTTAAATATGGGGTGAATAGTAGTAATCAAGAAGTGTTTTTTTCGTATTTTCTTCATAAGGATTGTGTCCTTCCGTTGGTAAATTATTCGCTTTTACATAAAACGTATTAGATAGTATAGCGAAGTGGGTATATTGTGCTACAGAATATTTGTGTCCTCTTTAGTTCGAGTTATAAATGGATTGTAAGGGTAGGATCTTACAATCCATTTTTTTATGATTTCCTATAAATCTTCTTAATTATAGTCAGATGTAATTAGCATTAAGTATATTGTAAAATCTTGATTGGAATAACTATAAATTCCCAACTGTCTTCCTTTTAATTTTGCTATCCTACGCATCCCCACCCTGCACGGAAAAATATTTCTCAACATTTTATCTATTGAAAAATATTGAATATTCTTATTATAAAGAATATTATATTGCTATCGGCAAAAAAAACGATAATTCGCAGACACTGGGGAGGAAATACATTGAAAAAGAATAAGAAGTTAAAACCTTTATCAGTTTTAGCAACAGCCGCAGTACTAAGTAGTAGTTTTGCTTTTGGAAGTCATGCAGCGTATGCTGATGCGCCATCATCTCTACCAATAGATGAGCATTTAATACCGGAGGAGCGTTTGGCAGAAGCGCTAAAACAACGGGGCGTAATTGATCAATCTGCATCACAAGCTGAGACGTCAAAGGCTGTCGAAAAATATGTTGAGAAAAAGAAAGGGGAAAACCCTGGTAAAGAAATCTTGACAGGAGATAGTCTTACGCAAGAAGCTTCTGATTTTATGAAAAAAGTAAAAGATGCAAAAATGAAGGAAAATGAACAGGCGCAGCAGCCTGCAGTAGGACCAGTAGCTGGACAAGATGCAGGATTGAATTCTAGTAAATTAAATGGAAAAGTACCTACTGCACCAGCGAAGCAAGAAGAGTACAACGGAGCTGTTCGAAAAGATAAAGTACTTGTTTTACTCGTAGAATTTAGCGATTTTAAGCATAACAATATTGATCAAGAGCCAGGATACATGTATTCTAAGGACTTCAATCGTGAACATTATCAAAAAATGTTATTTGGTGATGAACCATTTACGTTATTTGATGGATCGAAAATTAATACATTTAAACAATATTATGAAGAACAATCTGGTGGCAGCTACACAGTTGATGGAACTGTAACGGAATGGCTTACTGTTCCAGGGAAAGCTTCAGATTACGGTTCGGATGCGGGCACTGGACATGATAACAAAGGTCCTTTAGGGCCACGTGATCTTGTGAAAGAAGCATTAAAAGCAGCGGTAGCAAAAGGAATCAACTTAGCTGATTATGACCAATTTGATCAATACGATCAAAATGGTGATGGAAATAAAAACGAGCCAGATGGCATTATTGATCATTTAATGGTTGTACATGCTGGCGTAGGTCAAGAAGCTGGCGGCGGTAAATTGAAAGATGATGCGATTTGGTCTCATCGTTCAAAACTTGGGTCAAAACCATATGCGATTGATGGCACAAAATCTTCTGTTTCAAATTGGGGCGGAAAGATGGCTGCATACGATTATACAATCGAGCCAGAAGATGGAGCGGTTGGTGTGTTTGCGCATGAGTATGGTCATGATTTAGGATTACCAGATGAGTACGATACGAAGTACTCAGGACAAGGTGAACCTGTTGAGTCATGGTCTATTATGAGCGGCGGCAGCTGGGCTGGAAAAATTGCAGGAACAGAGCCAACAAGTTTCTCACCACAAAATAAAGAGTTTTTCCAAAAGAATATGAAGGGCAACTGGGCGAATATCGTTGAGGTAGATTATGATAAACTTCGCACAGGAGTCGGTGTTGCAACATATTTAGATCAAAGTGTTACAAAATCAAAACGACCAGGAATCGTTCGTGTTAACTTGCCAGACAAAGATATTAAAAATATCGAGTCGGCATTTGGTAAGAAGTTTTATTACAGCACAAAAGGAAATGACATTCATACAACACTTGAAACACCAGTATTTGACTTAACAAATGCAAAAGATGCTAAGTTCGATTATAAGGCATTCTACGAACTTGAAGCGAAGTATGATTTCCTTGATGTAAATGCAATTACAGAAGATGGAACGAAGGTACGTATTGATAGAATGGGCGAAAAAGATGTAAAAGGCGGCGCGGATACAACTGATGGTAAGTGGGTTGATAAATCATATGATTTAAGCCAATTCAAAGGGAAAAAAGTAAAACTGCAATTTGAGTATTTAACAGATATTGCAGTAGCTTATAAAGGATTTGCGTTAGATAATGCAACATTAACTGTAGATGGCAAAGTTGTTTTCTCGGATGATGCAGAAGGCCAGCCAGCAATGACATTAAAAGGATTTACTGTATCTAACGGATTGGAACAGAAAAAAAATAACTACTATGTAGAGTGGAGAAATTACGCTGGTTCTGACACGGCGTTACAACATGCGCGTGGCCCAGTGTTTAATACAGGAATGGTTGTATGGTATGCGGATCAAAGCTTTACAGATAACTGGGTAGGCGTTCATCCAGGTGAAGGATTCTTAGGAGTAGTAGATTCTCATCCAGAGGCAATCGTAGGTACATTAAACGGACAACCGACTGTGAAGAGCAGTACGCGTTATCAAATTGCCGATGCGGCATTCTCATTTGATCAAGCGCCAGCATGGAGAGTAGATTCGCCAACTCGCGGTATCTTTGACTATAAAGGATTACCAGGAGTTGCAAAATTTGATGATTCTAAGCAGTACATCAACAGTGCCATTCCAGATGCAGGACGTAAGTTGCCGAAACTAGGATTGAAGTTTGAAGTAGTAGGTCAAGCTGACGACAAGTCTGCAGGTGCAGTTTGGATTCATCGATAGAATAAGGTGAAACTATGAGGAGCTGTCCATAAGTTGGTGAAACCGACTTATGGACAGCTCTCTTCTTATTGTAGAAACAGGGCAGTTTAGTTTAGGAACCAGTTCATTGGAAAACAATTCTTTGAAAGTGAAAGAGACTATAGTAAAAAATATATAGACTATCAAATATGGAAATGGAATTAAAACTCTATACTTTCGGAATTTTTTACGCAAGCAAACCATTGACCTATTATCTCGTTATGATGCTTAATAATTTGAGACGCTGATAATACTGTAGAATTATATGTACTATGTCCATTCTTTACAAGAGTAACGTCATATCCTAAGCTGTATGCACGCCGGCATGTTGCATCTATGCAAATTTCAGATTGAATTCCTGCTATAACAACTCGGTTTATATTTCTCATTTCCAGCTCTTGTTGAAGACTCGTTTTATGAAAAGAATCCGGATGATTCTTTTCAAGAACGACATCTTCTGTTGCTGGAGCAATTGATTTATGAATTTCCCATCCAGGTGTCCCTTGTCTAAGCGAGGAACCAGACTTCCCGTTAAACTTCATATAAAAAATAGGGGCTGAAGCAGAACGGGCTTTAGAAATCAATAATTGAATAACTCTTAATAATTCCATTCCATTATACAGGACTTTTCTCTCTTCAAATGAACCTACCTGTACATCAACAATAAGGAATGCTGTACAGCTTTTCATCATAAATACCCTCCTAATACTTGGTTCAAAAATACAAAAGTGAAATATATACAAACTACAATGCTATGCATATTTAATGTGTCCAAAAGTTCCAAAGAATATTGCATGGAGGTATGAAGTGGATTCCAATAATTATAATTAGTAAAAACTGTTTTAAATAAAGGACATGAAATTGGCAATCATATAATGAATCGTGTTAAAAGGTATGTTCTCAGGATTCTATTGCGATTTTAATGAGGATAGCATTGTTTTTATCGGTTACATTTTAGCGAAATAAAAGCTCAAAAAGCGATATGTATATTAACAATGTTACATTAGTGTTTTTCTTTTTATTTATATATTCGTAAGTAAAATAGCATAATATCAATATGAATTCCTATAACAATATGAGTTTTTGCATATTTTAAAATTTAGTATATCCTCCAAAAAGTTTTAATTGTATAATGTGTTTTGTCATAGTCTTTTAGATTTTCCGACAAAAAATAACAACAATAGAAGACGTATGGGGAGAGGGTATTATGTACACAAAACTATTAAAATCAATTACATCATTAACGCTTATTGGTAGCGCTTTATTATATACAAATGTTGGTGAGATTAAAGCGGCTGAAGCAGGCATTTTTTCTGATGTGCCGACATCGCACTGGTCTTATCCTGCGATTAAAGACTTAGCGAGTAAAAATATTATTTCAGGCTATGGAAATGGGAAGTTTGGTTTTGGTGATGTTGCGACGAGGGAGCAAGTTGCGGCTTTAGTTTATCGAGTGTTAGTACCGAATAAGCAAGGCGGTTCGTTTAGTAATGATGGAACTCGTTATGTATTAAAAGATGGATCTACTTTAAACAATCCGTATCGTGATATTCGCTCAGGTTCTACACTGTTTCCTGAAGAGGTTTTAACGTTAACGAAATTAGGGATTTTTAAAGGTGATGGAAATGGCGGTTTTAGACCGAAAGATTCTGTTAGTCGTGCGGAAATGGCACAAATTCTTACAAATGCTTTTCAAGTCTCTGCAACGAAAAAACATACATTTAACGATGTTCCAAATGGTTTTTGGGCAGAAAACGCGATTAGTGCGGTGCAGTCAAATGGGATTGCAGCTGGGACAGGTGAAGGGAAGTTTGGGCCATATTCTACTGTAACACGTGAACAATATGCACAGTTTTTATATAAAGCTTTGGAATATAAAAACCCTGATGTGAAAAGTACAGGAGATGCGGCGTTATTAACAGCATTTAAAGATGAAGTACAAAAGCGTATTAATACATACGAAACGAATATTACACTTCCATATAAAACGAAAAATAGTAATACAGAAGAAGTGATGAATACACTTTTTAACGCATATAAAGAAGTCGCAAGTAAAAATGAGTATACAAATTATAATAGATCGAATGTTTCATATGGACTTTCTGGATCACCTGGAAATTATACATTCACGCTGAAAATTACATATCGTGAAACGAAAGAACAGACAGAGTATGTAATGAAACAAGCGAAAGCAATCGTTTCATCTATTATTCAAGTGGGAATGGATGATCACGAAAAAGTGAAGGCAATTCATGATTACGTAGTGAAACATGTTTCTTATGATACGTCTTATAAAGCGTATACAGCATATGAGGCGTTGGCGAATCGTTCAGCAGTTTGCCAAGGTTACGCACTATTAACCTACCAATTATTAAAAGAAGCTGGAATTGAGAATCATTTTGTAGTAGGAACTGGAGACGGACAACCTCATGCTTGGAATTTAGTGAAAATCGATAATAAATGGTACCATCTTGATACAACATTTGATGATCCAATACCTGATAAACAAGGGCGAGTAACGTATTCTTATTTCAACTTATCGGATGAACAAATTGCAACAAATCATGAGTGGAACCGTGGTGAATATCCACAGGCTACTACAAATTATTATGATACACTTACAAATAAAATTGCAGCAGGCGGTTCTAAAGCACCTGCATACGGGCAAATATTAAAAGATACAAAACTAAATTATTTAGCAAACGAGTACGTTGCGAATAACTATAACGAATTGAAAAATAAAATGCAGCAGCGCTATAGTGTAAAAACAGAAAAGATTGAAGTTCTTTATAAGCAATCAATGGACGGTTCACTGCAAGATGTGAAAAAAGCAATTGGAGAAATCGGTTATCCAAAAGGAGCGAACCGTGTTTCTTATAAAGCGGAGCCGTATAATGCAAAAGAAGGATATTCTTTGGTGACGATTACGTTTATATATTAAAAACAACCTAGATCCATGTATGGGATCTAGGTTGTTTTTTTATACCTTAATTTGACATATACAGTTAGACTGTATAAAATAAAACTATACAGTTGAACTATATAGTTTAGCTATATATTTATCGTTACATTGGAGGTCTTTATGAATAGAGATAAAAATTTACCATTAACGGAAACAACGTATTACGTTCTTTTAGCTTTATTAGAGCCAGCACATGGGTATTTAATTATGCAAAAGGTGGAAGAACTTAGTAATCATCAAGTGAAAATCGCAGCGGGTACACTGTATGGTGCGGTTGAAAATTTATTGAAACAACAATTAATAGAATCGGTAAAAAGTGAAGACAAACGAAGAAAAGTGTATGTCATTACTGAACGAGGGAAAGAAGTATTACATTTAGACTTTATGAGAATGCAGCACATTGTGGGGGTTACGAAAAATTTATTAAGCCAATAGTTTAGGGGGATTACATGATGTGGAGATTGAAGTTTTTCATTGATTTCGAGAAAGAGGAAAAATGGTTAGAAGAGATGGCTTGGAAAGGCTATCACCTAAAAAGTAATACATTTGGTTATAAATTTAGAATCGCAGAACCTGAGGATGCGACAATTAAAATAGATCATAGAATATTTAATAGACGAAGTGATTTTATTAACTACTGTACGTTATTTGAAGACAGTGGCTGGAAACATATAGCCGGTAATTGGTGGTCAGGTACGCAATATTTTCAAAAGGTAGATGAGGAAAGTGAAGATGACATTTTTTCAGATCAAATGTCACGAGCAGGGAAGTACAAGCGTCTATCTAAAACATTTTTAGAATTAGCAATATGTTATTTACCGCTATTAATCCTATTTATGTTTAATAATACAATTGATTTAGGAGCGATTGTAAATCCGAAAGGCCTATACTATACACCAGGATTATGGGATATGCACGGCGCAGCATTTGTAGAATCATTCTTATTTGAAACGCCATTTGCATTAATGAGGGGCATTTCATGGTTGTTTATCCCAGTTGCGATTGGTATGTTTTTCGTTTTCTCATATAAAGCAAACAGGCTGTATGAAGCGAGAAAATGATAGGAGGGATCCCCTTAAAGCTGATGCTTTGAGGGGATTTTTTTGAATTTGTAAATGGCATCTTCTTAAAATAGATTAATGAAAAGGATGCGGATTGGAAACAAATTATGATGATTTTACTTTCTATAAATCAAAAAAGGCATTTAATTAAGTAGGAGTCTCGACGCATTTCCTATAATGATTGATATGTTACGTCTTTCAAAAGAATCTACTTTATAGAGCATGCCTACAATTTATATTTTACTATTTGTATTTTCATGAATATGTATAATTACATAAAATTTAAGGGGAAAAGAGAGTATACTTTGGTATTGTGTAATAAAGATAAGGCCCGCCTACGGAAATAGGTGGGATTTTTTAACGTATAAAGAAAAGACACTCATATGAGAGTGTCTTTTCCGATAGTTTTTTAGCAGAAGCAGCTAGCTCCAACTATGATTAATAAAATAAATAATACAACTAATAAAGCAAATCCTCCAGCGAAGCCGCCGCCGCCACAACTACCACCAAAGCCCATAATAGTTCCTCCTTTAGATAAGAGGATAAAACAAGGGGTCACTCATGTATTTTAACGGGTTCAATTTACTTTATGTATTTACGCATTAATTGAGCAGGTCCTTTTGAAAATAAAGAAAAGACACCCTCTAAGGCGTCTTCCTTCGATTTGAAACATTTTAAGTTTAATAATAGGGGTCTCACCACACATCCATCAACTTAAGGATTTAGACTATTCTTGAAGTTAAAAGCACGTTACTATTCTCTTATGTTAATAAGAAAGGGTGACGTACTTTTTATGAATATGCATCAAAAACAAGAGTTGTCTTTATTTGCCGAAGAGTTATATCGCTATATGTCTCCCGCTACACTTAATCAATTAGCTATAGAAGCAGGCGGAATGAAACGAAAACGTAAGTGCCATGGGCACCATTTTTTATCTTTGTGTGTATGGTTAAATCAACAAATCGCTACT